>CAZMQP010000081.1:0-9434 GCA_964568385.1 uncultured bacterium | reverse complement strand
GGCGCGACCGGGGGCGGCGGCCAGGCGGGCGCGGGCGGCAGGGGCTCGGCCGGCGGCTGCCACGCGGCGGGCGGCTCCGGCGTCGGCGAGGGTGGCGTGGCCGCACCGAGCGGCGTGGATGCCGGCGGCGGCGGCGCGCCGAGCGTCTCGGGCGTGTCGGCCTCGCCGGGCATGACGCTGCGGAACTCGGTCTCCTTGGCGACCTGCTGGATGTGCGCGCTGGTCACGGCCTGCGCGCTCTCGGCGAACGCGAGGATCAGCGAGGCCGAGGCGACGGTGTTGATCTCGCGGGGAATGCCGTGCGTGAGGCGGTAGATCTCGCGGCAGGTGTCGGGCGGGAACAGGCGCCATGCGTTGCCGCCGGCCACCGAGACGCGGTGGTGCACGTAGCCGGCGGTCTCCTCGGGCGACAGCGGATTCAGGCGGTAGTGCACGGTGATGCGCTGGCGCAGCTGGCGCAGTTCGGGGCGCGCGAGCCTCTGCTCCAGTTCGGGCTGACCGACGAGGAAGATCTGCAGCAGCTTCTCGCCCTGGGTCTCGAGATTCGAGAGCAGGCGGATCTCCTCGAGCAGGTCGGTCGCCAGGTTCTGCGCCTCGTCCAGCACGAGCACCGCGTACTCGCCGCGCGCACGCACGCCCAGCAGGTGGCGCTCGAGCATCACCAGCGCCTGCGGCTTGCTGCTGCCGGGCGGCAGCGGCAGCCCGAATCGCAGCGCGATCTCCTCGATGAGCTCCTGCCGCGTCAGCGCCGAGTTGGTGATGAGTCCGACATTGACCGCCGAGCCCCACTCGGCGAGCGCGTCGTAGAGCGCGGTGGTCTTGCCGGTGCCGACCTCGCCGGTGATGAGCAGGAAGGGCTCACGGTTCTCGATGCCATAGCGCAGATGCGCCCGAGCCTCCTGGTGCTCCCGGCTCGGGTAGAGGAACCGCATCTGGTGGCCGGCGGGGAACGGATTCTCGCGCAGCCCGAAGTGTCGTTCGAACATCAGCCCTCATCCGTGACGGGGAGTGGCGGCCTCGCTCCGGGGTTATCGGCGCCGCTTCGCTCCACCTTTCGCGCCGGCACGCGGGAGGGCCCGGAGAGCCGGCCGGCGGCCCGGACGGGGGGCGCCAGGGGCCGGCGCGCCGGGCGCCGGGCGGTCACTTCTGCTGGGGGAGGAGTTCGTTGATATGGAAGAGCGCCGCGTACGGATAGCCGCGCTGCTGGAAGATCTGCGTCGCGCCCTGCGCCCGGTCCACCACGCACAGCACGCGCACGACCTCGGCCTTGTACGACTCCGCCGCCTCGGCGGCGATCAGCGCGCTCTCCCCGCTGGTGATCACGTCGTCGAGGATGGCGACCCGCTTGTGCCCGGCGAGGTTGCCCTCGACGAGCCCGCGCATGCCGTGGTCCTTGGGGTTCTTGCGGACGAGGAAGCCCTCGAGCGGCTTGCCCTGCTCGTGGCTCCACCACATGACGCCGGCCACGAGCGGGTCGGCGCCCAGCGTCAGCCCGCCGATGGCGGTGACGTCGTCGGCGGCGAGCTGCTCCCAGAACATCCGCGAGATCAGCTTGAGTCCGGCCGGATGGAGGCTCGTCTTGCGCACATCGATGTAGTAGTTCGACGTGGCGCCCGAGCTGAGCACGAACTCGCCGAACCGCATCGAGCGGTCGAGCAGCATCTGACGGAGGGCATCGCGTTCGTTCGCGGACGAGGACATGTCACCTGCCGGGCTGGAGTGGGCTCCCGCGCGCACGGTCGCACGCGCATCGCTGCGCCGGCAGTCTCCCCAGCCGCGCCGCGTTCGTCAACGCGGCCGGCGCCGGGTTGACAATCCCATGGCCCGGCCCGGTTCGGCTCGCTTACACTGAAGGGGCGTGGCGCCGCCGCCGCGTGCCCGCGCGCCCCGAGCCGACCTCCGGAGATCCATGCGAATCCTCACGCTCCTCATCGCCGCATGCTGCCTGGCGGGCCCTCGGTCCGCCGCCGCGGCGGGCGAGGCGCCCGCACTGCCGTTCGCCCGGGCCGGCGATGCCGCCGCCGCCGGCCCGCACCTGCGCGCCGACGCCCTCGAGCTGAGGCTGGCGCCGCGCGCGGCGCGGCTCGCGCACCCACTCGCGGCCGGCCCCACCGACCCGCGCGGCCGCGTCCGTCTCGGCATCGCGGCCGTGGACCAGGTGGCCGATGCGTTCTCCGCGCGCGGCTTCGAGCCCATCTTCCGCGGCGAGGTGCCGCCCGAGGGGCCCGACGACCCCCACGACTTCACCGCGTTCCATCGCGTGCTGCTCCCCGAGGGCGCCGACGCGGCCGCCGCCCTCGCGCGCTTCCGGGCGCTGCCCGAGGTGCTGTCGGCCGACCCGATCGCCGTGCTGCCCACGGCGGCCCTGCCCGACGACTCGCTCGCGGCACAGACCGTGTGGCTGTTCCGCGACGTCACGCCCCGGCGTGACATCCGCGCCCCGGAGGCGTGGCTCGTCGAGCGCGGCGACACGAATGTCGTGGTGGGCATCCTCGACACGGGCATCAACGGCTGGCACCCGGACCTCGGCGGGCGCGGCGAGCGCGGCCATATGTACGTGAACTGGGCCGAGAAGGCCGGACTGCCGGGTGTGGATGACGACGGCAACGGCTACGTGGACGACGTGAGCGGCTGGGACTTCGTCGCGGTCGCCCCGAACGGCCAGGGGGGCGAGGACAACGGCTTCGAGGACAACGACCCGAGCGACTGGGTGGGCCACGGCACGTTCGTCGCGGGGATCCTCGGCGCCATCGCCGGCAACGGCATCGGGCTCGCGGGCGTCGTGCCCGAAGCGCGCATCATGCCGCTGCGCATCGGCTGGCTGCCGACCGGCGCCACGCCGCCGACGGGGCAGGTGGACATGAGCTACGCCGCCGCCGCGATCCGCTACGCGACCCGGATGGGCGTGCAGGTGCTCAACTGCTCGTTCACCTCGCTCAACCAGGGCAGTCTCGATGCCGCAGTCACGGTGGCCGCCCGCGCCGGCGTGTGCATCGTGGTGAGCTCGGGCAATTTCTCGGGGGCGGCCTCCTACCTGGGCCAGCGCGAGGAGACCATCGCGGTCGCGGCGACCGACTCCAACGACGTGGTGTGGCCGAGCGCGCAGCGCGGGGCGTGGGTGGACCTCGTGGCCGACGGCGTCGGCATGGTGAGCACCTACTTCCAGCGCACCGCCGGCGACAGCCTGGGCGGGCGCACGCCGGCCTATCGCGCCAATCTCAACGGCACATCGTTCTCGGCGCCGCAGGTGGCGGGGGCGGCGGCGCTCGTCCAGTCGCAGCGCCGCCGGCTCGGGCTCCGGCCGCTCACCCCGCTCGGGATGCGCCTGCGCCTGCGCGAGACCGCCGAGGACATCCGCGCGCTGAACCCCGGCATCACGCAGTACGGCAGCGGCCGGCTCGACCTGTCGCGGGCGCTCAAGGATGACGAGCGCTCGTGGGTCACGCGCGGACGGGCGCGGGCCGCCAACGCGCCCGTCGTGATCCGCGACAACCGCGGGGTGACGCGGATCGTGCAGGCGACCACCTCGGGCATCCCCGCCGACCGGCGCCTCGTGTGGCTCGATCCGGTCACGCAGGACACCGCGTTCTCGGTGCCGCTGCCGGCCAATCCGGCCGGGCAGCTCGCCGCGGGCGACCTGCGCGACGGCCACGGCCCGGTGCTGGCGCAGGCGCACGCCAATGGCCAGCTGATCGCGTGGACCGCCGCGGGCGCCGTGCGGCCGGGTTTCCCCGTGCCGCTCGGCGGCGGGGTGCTGGTGCAGTCGGGCGTCTTGATCGCCGACGTGGATGGCGACGGCCGGCGCGAACTGCTGGTGGGCGCGAGCAACGGCCGCATCATCGCCGTGCGCGGGGACGGCAGCGCGCTGCCGGGATTCCCCATCGAGACCGGGGCCTCCGGGATCCCCGCGCTCGCCGCGGCCGACCTCGACGGACGGCCGGGCGCCGAGATCGTGGCGCTCGACGGCGACGGCTTCGTGCACGTGTTCGGCGCCGACGGCCTCGAGGCCGCGGGCTGGCCAATCGGGTTCTCGGTGAGCGTGCGACCGCCGGTCATCCAGCGCACGCACGCCGGGCCGCAGGTGGTGGTGGTGGAGCAGGGGCTGGTGCGCGGCTTCGCGCCCGATGCGACGCCGCGCTTCACGCAGTCGTTCACCGGCGCGCCCGTCACCGATCCGCTGCTCGCCGACCTCACCGGCGACGGCATCTCCGAGATCGTGATCGCCACCGGTTCACCCAACGCGCTGCTCGTGCTCGACACGCTCGGCGTCGCGGTGCCGGGGCGCGGCTTCCCGCTCGCGCTCGCGTCGGCCGTGAGCGGCGCGCCGGTGGCGGGGCCGCTCGTGGCCGGGCGCATGGGACTGGCGTTCGCGCAGCCGGGCGTGGGCTACATGGCGGTGGACGACAGCGCCCGCGTCATCGCCACGTTCCCCAAGCCGGGCGGCGGCGGCGTGCTCGCCACGCTGGCCCAGCTCGACGCCGACGACGCCACCGAGATCGCGGCGGGCACCGGGAGTGACTCCTCGCTCATCGTCTACGACGCCGGCGCGGGCAGCTACGATGCCGCGCGCGGCGGCTGGACGAGCGCGCGCGGCAACCTGGCGCGGACCGCGAGCGACGCCTACGATCCCACGCCGGGCGTCTTCGACGTGATCCGACCGGCGCCGCCGTCAGGGCTCGAGGCGAGCGCGCTCACGAACACGCGCATCCGCATCCAGTGGATCGCGAGCGGCGACGACAGCCTGACGGGCCGGGCCGCACGGCTCGACCTGCGCTACGCGCTCGCGCCGCTCACCGACTTCACGTTCGAGTCGGCCATCCCCGTGCCGACGCCGCCCCCCGGCGATCCCGGCACGCTCGCGTCGGTCGAGGTCGAGGGCGTGCCCGAGGGACGGACGCTGTTCGTCTCGGCGCGCATGATCGACGCCTCGGGCTATCGCAGCGTGCTCGCGCCGCAGGACACCGTGCGCACGCCCTCGGTCGCGCCGGCGGCGGTGGCCGACCTGCGCGGCGCCGCCATGGCCGACTCGGTGGTGCGGCTGGTGTGGACGGCCACTGGCGCCGACCGCGGCACGGGTCCGCCCGCCGGCACGCTCGTGGCGGCATCGGAGGGGCGTCTCGATGCGGCGTCGTTCGACTTCGCACCGGTGCGTTTCACGGTGCCGCCTCGCGCGGATGCGGGCCAGCCCGAGACGCTGCTCGTGACCGGGCTGCGCTCGGGCCGGCGCTGGACGCTGGCGCTCAAGGTGCGCGCCGCCAGCGGCGCGCTCTCGGACCTCTCCAATGTGGTGGAGGTGGTGACGCCAGTGGGCGGCGCGCTGCAGGGACGTTCCGGCGTGGCGCTCGCGGCGCGGCCGCAGCCGTCGGCGGGGCCGGTCACGTTCGACTGGCAGGGCGACGTCTCGGTGCTCGACTCGGACGCCTCGGGCCAGGACATCCTGATCCACGACCTCGGCGGCCGGCTGGTCCGGCGCCTGGCGCTGCCGCGGCAGGCGGGCGGCCGCCAGACATGGGACGGCCGGGACGCACTGGGTCGTGCGGTCCCGGCCGGCCTGTATCTCGCGCGTCTTCGCAGCGGTGAAGCCACCGCTCAGGCGCGCGTGGTGCTGGTGCGCTAGCGCGTCACTCGACGGTGTCCGAACCGCGGCCGCCGTCGCGCGGGCTGTCGTGACCGCCGCCGACATAACCGCGGCGATCGGCGACCGCCGGGCCGCTGAAGGCGCTCGGCACCAGGTTCGCGGCGATGGCGCGGACGCGGTAGAACTCGGTGCGGTCCGAGTTGACGAGCGGCAGGCGCAGCGAGGTCTCGCTGGCGTCCACGACCCACACGGCCTCGCCGGCGGCGTTGCCGGACGGGCTCGAGGAGTAGCGGTGGATCTCATACGACTGCACGTTCGGCGACACGCTGGGCGACCACACGAGGTCGTCCACGTTGATCAGCGCGTCATGCGAGACCTGCACCGACGTCGGGCTCGCCGGCGGGGCGTTGTCGAGGTCCGGGGAGACGACCGAGCTGGCCGTGTTCCCGCAGCCGGCGAGAGCGAACGCCGAGGCGCTGAGCAACAGCGCGATGAGAGCGGAGCGAGTGGACTTCAAGGTGTGCCTCCTGGAGAGTGCGGTCGATCCGAGGGGGGGAGTGGGGGGCTTCCGAGCCGTACGCCCGGATCGCGGTCCGGGGATCTGCTCGTGCAACCTCGGTGCCAGTGGGGGGAGTCGCCCATGGATTCGGGTGGAAGCGCGCAGTGACAACGCTTAGGCGGCGCCGTCGCGGCCTCGTGCATGCCGCCGTGCAGGCTGCCTCGTGCGCTCTGCAACGGCGCCGTGCCGGCTTCGTTGCGGGCTGCGTCCTCGCTCTCATCTTCGCGGCCCCCGGGCCGCTCGCCGCCACGCCGCTCGCGCCCGCCTTCGGCACGCCGCCGCTCGCCGGCCCCGTCCGGCTCACCGACCCCTTCGGGGAACTGCGCGGCTCGCACCTGCATGCCGGGCTCGACCTGCGCGCCGCCGTCGGCACGCCGGTGCGAGCGCCGGCGCGCGCGTCGCTCGAGCGCGTGCGCGCCTCGGGCGGCGGCTACGGACGCTCGCTCTACCTGCGCACCGAGTCGGGCGAGCGCATCGTGTTCGCTCATCTCGACGCCTTCGCGCCCGCCGTCGCCGCCTTCGTGGACTCGGTGCAGCGCGCGAGCGGCGCCTACGAGCAGGACCTGTGGCCCGAGGCGGGACGGTTCGCGTTCGCCGAGGGCGACACCGTGGCGTGGAGCGGCGAGAGCGGCGCGGGGCCGCCGCACCTGCACGTCGAGGTGCGGCACGGGGACTTCGCGCTCAACCCGCTGCGCGCCGGCTGGCCGCTGCCCGACGACGAGCCGCCGACGCTGGAGTCGCTGGTGCTGGAGCCGATGGACGGGGCTTCGGGCATCGAGGGCCGGCCGCGGCCTTGGAGGACCGTGCTGCCGGCCGCCGCGGAGACCCTCACCGTGGCCGGGCGCGTGCGGGCCAGCGTGCGCGCGCGCGACCGCATCGGCGGGGCGGACGGCTACGCATGGAGCACCGGGATCCTGTGGCGCGGCGAGCGTGTCGAGGCGCGCCTCGACAGCATCTCGTGGGCGGGGGAGATGGCCGAGCTCGACTGGATGGTGGACCGCGGCCAGGTGCTGGGTGCGCGCGGACTGCTGCTGTGGGCGCCCGCCGGCTGGCGGCCGCGGCTGCTGCGGACGAGCCGGCCCGTGGCGCTCGAGGCGGGCACGATCGAACTGCGTCCGGGCGAGGGTCCGCTGGAACTGCAGGTGACCGCCCGCGATGTCGCCGGGAACCACGTGACGCGTTCGCTCTGGCTGCGCGGGGCGGCGCCGGAGTCGGCTTGGGCCGCCGCCGTCCGGTCGCCGGCGCCGGCGGATACGGCGGCCGGGGCGTGGCTGGCCCTGCCGGGCGCGGACCTCGGCGAGCGGCTGCCCGGACCCGCGCTGCCGCGCGAGGTGACCTACGAGCCCGTGCACGCGGCGCTCTTAGCCCCGGCGCGAACGCTTCGCGAAGGCGACCGCATCGTGTCGGCGCCGCGCGTGGTGGCGCTGCGCGCGCCGCTCCGGCTGGTCGTGGACGCGGGCGGCGAGGCGGCGCGGCCGGGATGGGGCCTGGTGCACCGGGCGTTCCCCGATGAGGGCGGCAGTTGGACCGGGCTCACGCCCGCACCGGGCGGCCGGCTGTGGACCGAGGTCACGCGCCTCGGCGAGTTCACGCTCATGCGCGACGTGGCGCCTCCGGTGGTGGGCGTCGCGCGCGTCGCGGACCGGCTGCCTTCGGCGCACGCTTCGCGCTGGAGCCTCGAGGTGCCGGTGGGCGACGCGCGATCGGGGATCGACGCACGTGCATCTCACCTCGTCGTCAACGGCGTGCGCGTGCCCACCGAACACGACGCCGACGCGCGCGTGCTGCGCTGGCGG
Organism: uncultured bacterium; assembly: GCA_964568385.1. GTDB lineage: Bacteria > Eisenbacteria > RBG-16-71-46 > RBG-16-71-46 > RBG-16-71-46 > CADEFY01. The sequence continues at coordinate 1,501 of CAZMQP010000081.1, read as the reverse complement.
CCGCTGGCGCGGCCGCGAGAGCAGGTGTTCGTCGTCGAGGCAGTGGCGGTGGACCGCGCCGGTCTGCGCACGCGGCGGGGTTCGCGCGTTGTGCTAGATTCGGCCCCGCGTCGCTGACGGCGCTTCGTTCCGCGCGCGCCGCGCGCCGACCTCCCTCGCACGTTCCACCGCACGCGCCATGAAGCACTCGGACTTCGTCCACCTCCACAATCACAGCGACTACTCGCTGCTCGACGGCGCCAGCGCGATCCCCGCCATGGTCGAGAAGGCGGCGCGGCTGCACATGCCGGCGCTCGCGCTCACCGATCACGGCTCCATGTTCGGCGCGGTGGAGTTCTACGAGGCCGCGCGCAAGGCCGGCGTCAAGCCGATCATCGGCATGGAGGCCTACGTCACGCGCGGCAACCGGCGCGACCGCAACCGCGACACCGCGCACCACCTGGTGCTGCTCGCACGCGACGAGCGCGGCTTCAAGAACCTCATGAAGCTGTCGTCGCTCGCCTTCCTCGAGGGGTTCTACTACAAGCCGCGCGTGGACCACGAGATCCTCGCCGAGCACGCCGAGGGCCTGCTCGGCCTGTCGGCCTGCCCGGCGGGCGAGATCGCCAGCGACCTGCTCGAGGACCGCGACGACGAGGCGCTCGAGACGGCGATGTTCTATCGCGACATCTTCGGCCCCGAGCACTTCTTCCTCGAGATCCAGAACCACGGGCTGCCGATGGAGGAGAAGATCCGCGCCAAGGTCACCGCTCTGGCGCAGCGCTCGGGCCTGCCGCTCGTGGCCACCAACGACTGCCACTACATCGAGCCCGACCACGCCGAGGCGCAGGACACGCTCCTCTGCATCCAGACGGGCAAGAACGTGGACGACACCGAGCGCATGCACGCGGTCGAGCAGCTCCATTTCCGGTCGCCCGAGGAGATGAAGCATCTGTTCGCCGACCAGCCCGAGGCGGTCCGCAACACGCTCGCGGTGGCCGAGCGCTGCAACGTGCAGATGAACTTCGGCAAGCCGCTGCTGCCCGATTTCCCGCTGCCCGAGGGCGCGCGCGACGCGGAGTCCTACTTCTGCGACCTCGCCTGGAAGGAACTGCACGAGCGCTTCCCCGGCGGCGTCAGCGAGGCGCTCAAGACCCGCTTCGCCTACGAGCTCGACGTCATCTGCAAGATGGGGTTCGCCTCCTACTTCCTCATCGTGCGCGATTTCATCGCGTTCGCCCGCTCGCGCGGCATCGGCGTCGGCCCGGGCCGCGGCTCGGTCGCCGGATCGCTGGTCGCCTACGCGGTGCGCATCACCGACGTCGACCCGATCAAGCACGGGCTGATCTTCGAGCGCTTCCTCAATCCCGAGCGCGTCTCGATGCCGGATATCGACATCGACTTCGACGACCTCCGCCGTCCCGAGGTCATCGCCTACGTGAAGGAGAAGTACGGCGAGGCCAACGTGACGCAGATCATCACGTTCGGCACCATGGGCGCCAAGGGTGTCATGCGCGATGTC
>CAZMQP010000080.1:0-9435 GCA_964568385.1 uncultured bacterium | reverse complement strand
CCGAGCTCACCTCGCCGCCCGCGTCGCGCGCATCCGAACCCGCGCCCGCTTCGCGCGCACCCGCAACGGAGCGCACGACCGACACCGAGGAGGACTGGCCGCTGCTGTGCGGCGAGGTGCTCGATGAGCGCGGTGATCCGGTGGCGGGTGCGCGCGTGCTGCTCGCCGACCTCGACCTGGGTGCGCGCACCGACCGCCGCGGCCGCTTCTGCATCGCCGCGCCTGCGGGCGACCGCACGCTGACGGTGACGGCGCAGGGGTTCGCATCGCATCGCCGGCTCGTGAGCCTGGCGCGGTCGGGTGCGGAACTGTCCGTGCGCCTGCAGCCGGGGCCATGACCGCGGGGGTGGTCGCCGCCGGTCGGACGTGGCTGCGTTGATCGGGACCCGCGACGGTCTCGTGTGGACGGCCGGGTTGCGTGGCGGAAGGTGAGGGGCCCATCCCATCGCAGGCCACGCCGCCCGACGGTCGAACCGGCTCGCGCGAGGGGACCCGATCCGCGTGCTGGGGCCGGGGCCACCGGCATCCACGGGTCGGCGCGATGCCGGCCCGCGGCTCGGCACATGCGGACGAGGAAGGAGGTAGGGCGGCGAACCCGACGAGTCCCGCAGAGACCAGTCCGCCGGCGCTCGGGGGATGCACCCGCGAACCTGCGCACTGAGCACTTCTGCGGGCGTGCTGCCGCCCTGCGGGTCCGAAATATTGCAATTCGCGAGCCACCACTCGAATTGCAGCACTTCGTGGCTTGCATGGCCTCCGCCTGTCTCGTTTCGAGACAGCCGAAGCGGGCGCCCGCTACAATTCCGCCGGGAAGAGGCCCGCGATGACGGGTAGTCGTTGACCCGCCCGGTGCGGCCGCCGGATGCTCGGTGCATGCACGTTCCGACCGGCGGTCCCGCCGACCTCACGCGCTGGGAGCGATTCCAGTCGGGAGCCATGGCTCCCGAGGAGATCGCCCGTGACCTGACCCTGCAGCGCTGGGAACGCTGCCGCGCGGCCGGGCTCTCGCCCGACAATCCGGGCCGTCCCGTGATGGCGGTCGAGCGACTGCCCGAGGCGCGAGAGCGCTTCGCCGGGCTCCTCGCGCCGGGCGCACCGTTCGACGCCTTCGCCTCGACCATCGCCCGCGAGGGCTACTGCGGCCTGCTCTGCGACCACGACGGGCTGGTCGTCGCCCGCCACATCGCCGAGCCGTTCGAGGCCTCGGTCGTCGAGACCGCGCTCGTCGAGGGGGCGCTCTGGAATGAGGGTGCGCGCGGCACCAACGGCATCGGCACGACGCTGTACGAGGGCGGGCCGGCCTCGGTGGTGGGGGTGGAGCACTTCGAGCACCGCAACCACGGGCTCGCCTGCTATGGAGCGCCCGTGCGCGACGTGCGCGCGCGCATCGTCGGCGTGCTCGACGCGACCGGCCCGGTCACCCACTCGGCCGCGTTCATCCACGCCTCGGTCGTCGCCACCGCCGCCGCGATCGAGGCCCTGCTGGTGGCGCGCACGTACGACGGCGCCATGCCCGGAGGGCTCTACGAGCTCGAGCGCCTGCTCGCCACGCTTCCGCACGCCACGCTGGTGATCGAGTCCACCGGCCACGTGCGCCGCGCCAATCCGCTCATGCGCCGCCTGCTCGAGGGCGCCGACCCCGCACCGCTCTCGCGCACGGTGCGCGAGCTGCTGGCGCGCTCGCCGCTGCGCACGCACCACCGGCTCGATCCCTCGCACGGCGCGCTGCAGGGCATGGAGGTCGAGCTGGAACCGATCGGCCAGTCCGATGACCCGTTCGCCGCGCTCGTGCACGTGCTCCCGCCGCGCCGGCGCGGGCGCGCGCGCCAGGCGCCGGCGGCGCTGCCGGAGGCGTTCGACCCGATCCTCGGGGGCGACGCCGCCATCGAGGCCGCACGGGCGCGGGCTGCACGTTTCGCCGAGACCGACCTGCCGCTGCTGCTGCTCGGTGAGAGCGGCACCGGCAAGGAGCTGTTCGCCCGCGCGGTGCACGGCGCCAGCGCACGTGCGGCGGCCCCATTCGTCGCGCTCAACGCGGGCACACTCACCGGCACGCTGCTCGAGTCCGAGTTGTTCGGATACGCCTCGGGCGCCTTCACCGGCGCCGCCCCCGGAGGGCGCGGCGGCAAGCTGGCCGCCGGCGACGGTGGCACGCTGTTCCTGGATGAGATCGGCGAGATGACGCTGCCCGTGCAGGCGATGCTGCTGCGATTCCTGGAGGACGGCTCGTACTTCCGGCTCGGGGACAGCACCGAGCAGCGCGCCGACGTGAGGCTGATCGCGGCCACCAGCCGCGACCTCGCCGCGCTCGCCGCCGAGGGCCGGTTCCGCGGCGACCTCTATTTCCGCCTGCGCGGCGTGGTGCTGAGGCTGCCGGCCCTGCGCGAGCGCACCGACCGGTGCGAGCTCGCCGAGGCGCTGCTCGCACGCATCGCCACCCGGCGCGGCCGGCCCAAGCCGCTCGGGCTCTCACCTGCCGCGCTCGCGTGGATCGAGTCGCACGACTGGCCCGGCAACGTGCGCGAGTTGCGCACCGCACTCGAATACGCCGCCGTGCTCGCAGGCGACTCGCCGCGCATCGAGCTCTGGCACCTGCCCGTGGAGGACGCGGGCGAGCCCGCGGCGGGACGCACGCTCGACTCGGCCGAGCGGACTGCCGTGCTCCACGCGCTCGACCACTCCCGAGGCAACATCAGCCTCGCCGCCCGGCACCTGGGCGTCGCCCGCAGCACGCTCTACCGCATGATGGTCCGGCAGGGCCTGCGGGAGGCGGATGACCGGGGCGAGTGAGCCCCGCGAGGCCCATCCCCTGTAAGAATCGCCCGACTCCCACGAAGGCAGGGTCACACCCGCCCCGAGCCCCGCGACTCCACCCACCCGCCAGGAGCCCCCCATGGTCGCCCGGATCCCCCGCTTCGCGTTCGCCCTGCTCGCTTCGGCCTCGCTCCTCGCGGCCACCGCCGCCCGCGCCGTGAACCTGGTGCCCAATCCCGACTTCGAGAGCTACACCAGCTGCCCCACCAGCTACGGCCAGCTGCTCGTGGCCGCGCCGTGGGACACGCCCAACACCGGCACCTCGGACTATCTCAACGCCTGCGCGCCGGCCACGTTCCCCTCGGTCAACGTGCCCGCCACGCAGCTCGGATTCCAGAGCGCCTACAACGGCGTCGGCTACGCCGGGCTGATCCCCTATTCGAGCGCGGCCGACTACCGCGAGTACCTGTCGGCGCCGCTCACCGCGCCCATGCAGGCCGGCATGCCCTACCAGGTCACGTTCCATGTCTCGCTCGCGGACACCTCGCTCTACGCGGTCGACCGCATCGGCGCTTACTTCTCGGTGGGCCCGGTGGGGCCGGTGCCCAACTACGCGCCGCTGCCCTACACGCCGCAGATCGAGAGCCCGGTCAACGTGCCGCTGAACAACTCGACCGGTTGGACCGCGATCACGGGCGTGTACGTGGCGGTGGGCGGCGAGGACCACATCACGATCGGCAGCTTCCGTGACGATGCGAGCACGTCCGCGACGCCCGGCCCCGGTGACTGGCCCGGCTACTCGTACTACTTCGTGGACGGCATCGTGGCCGAACTGGCGCTGCCCACCGAGCAGGCGTGCTGCATGAGCGATGGCAGCTGCTCGATGCAGTTCCCCGGCGAGTGCACGTTCCTCGGCGGATCACCCGCGGGCCCCGGCACCACCTGCACGCCCGACCCCTGCCAGCCGACGCCCAACCGAGCCCGCAGCTGGGGGGCGATCAAGACGACGTATCGGTGAGGGCGGGTCCGGTTGGCCGTATGAATTTCCGCTTGAACTGCATCCGACATGGGTGCCAGCATGCGGCATGGGCAGGAAGCGGGTTCTGGGTGCGTTCGTCGCCGCCACCTTCGCGGCCTCGGGCCTGTGTGCTTCGGCCCCCGCCTTGGCGGGCCAGAATTCCAGTGCTTTCGCCGAGTTGAGCTGGGACCGCGACTCGACTGTCACGAACCGCACGTGGCTGCCCCTCGGTGAGTTCCCCTTGTATGTGCGGTTGCACAACGTCCATGAGGCCCGGATCATCGGACTGGACCTGCGGTGGTATCCGCGTACCATCGACAGCCTGTGCTACCAGATGGTGGATGGCCCTGCCGCGGATTCGTGCGGGCCGGTCGTCGATCTGCCGCCGCAGTCGATCCCGCCCGACACGGGCTACACGCGGCGCATCGAGTTCCAGGACCCACCCTCGGGCGACTTCTGCATCATCCATTGGTTCTCCTACGCGGACTGCGCGGGCATCCAGCCGGCGCGCTTCCATGTCGCGGCCCTGGTGCTCGAGGATTCCGAGGGCGGTCGCGACCTGGTTCCCGTGATCACCGAGGCGACGATCCTCTCGGGGGAAGGCATCGAACAACCCACCGTGCTGCAGTCCTCGACCTCGACCTGGTTCGTGCCGGGGCGCACGAATCACTTCCATCTACGCGGCATCGGGCTCTCCGAGGTGGAGCATGTCGCGCTCGAGGGCGAGTGGGGACAGCTCGATGCCGACGTCACGAGCGGAGGCGACCGCACGCTGCACGTCTCGCTCGATATCCCGGAGGAGTACTTCGGCGAAGCCACCCTCGTGGCCGGGGATGGTGTCAGCATGCTCGCCACACTGCCCGTTCAGGTCACGGTCGCCGACACCACGGGGGAGACGGGCGATGGAGTCAATGGCACGGCCTACCCCTTCGACAAGCCGACCGACGGGGGCGTGTGGCGCAAGCAAGCCAGTTCGTCCACGTGGGAGTTCGTGCCGTCCGTGCCCGACTCGATCGTGAATCTCGGTGGAGGTGCCGCCAGTCGGTACATGATCGAGCATGCGCGGCCTCCTCGGCGTACGCGGGCAACCAGTCCCTCGCGCACGCGACAGGCGGCCTCGCTGCATCGCTCGAGTTCGGCCTCACCCGGGAGCAGCACTCCGCAATCGCCCGGAGTCGACTTCTGGGACGTGCGGACCCTGTTCTCCGAGACATTCGAGCAGGACTTGTCCACTGGCGCGGGGGGAACCTGGCGGGTGTCGAGCGTCCTCGATGGACGAAGTTGGGGCCGGGTCGGAGGGGCAGCGAACTGCGGCGTGAGGTTCGCCGGGGCTTGGAGCGGGACTCCAGGCGGTCCTCGATCGAGCAGTCCCCTCGAACCCGCAATGTGCTGGGGCTACCAGTCCATGTTCACGGGGCTTCAGCAGCAGACGCCGACCATGTTGGACTCCTACCTGCGCGCTGACGTGGGCTTTTGGCGATCGATCGATACGCGTGTCGGCACGATCACCGACTCTCTTGAATGGCTCTACTCGTTGGATGGTGGAGCAAGTTGGGTCAAGGGGCGGAATCGCGCCCTCAGCGGAGCCCAGCTCACCTGGGAGCGCGAACTCGTGGGCATCACGAATCCGACCGGTGATGCTCGGTCGATCAAGCTGAGAATCGACTTCCACGGGGCCGGGGATGGCATCGAGGTGGTCCCGCCGAATGGCCAAGGAGTTTACATCGACGACATCAGCATCGTCGGCATCCCGCGGCCCAATCTCACGTTCACGACGCCGCTCGGATGGGCCGGTCCGGTGGTCGCATCCAATTCCCAGAACGATTTCTCGAACCCGCCACTCCTGCATGACCGCCTCAGCTACTTCAGTTTCGCGATTCGCAACAACTCGGTGTCTGCGAGCGCTTCGTTCCGAGTGGTCTTGGATATTGAAGGGCTTGGTACGGTTTACGACTCTCAGATTCCGGGAATGGCTCCAAACGAGGTGCGAACAATCAAGAACATTCCCAGGTCCGTGCCTGCGGCGCTCTGTGGTCTTCGGTCGGCGACCCTGTACTTGGACTACCAATCTGGCTCAGGCAGCGGCACCGTCCTGGAGGCCGACGAGCAGGACAACCAGCACAGCACGAATTTCCACTGGAGCGCTCCGGCCCGTCCGGACCTGCGCGTGGACTATCTGCTCGCGGACCCTCCGAGCCCCTGTGCCGGGGATGTGGTGACACTGCGTGCCGTCGTCTCGAACGCTGGCAGCGTGGCATCGCCGGTCTCGAATCTCGGTATGGCCACTGCGCCGTTCGGGTCCGCGGCCTGCTCGGCCGGGCAGATCATCGGACAGGTTCGCGCCCTCGCCCCCGGGGAGCGGGACACGATCAGCACCACCGTGACTTCGACCACGGCCACAACGAGGGCCTACTACCTCAAGGCCGACTGCGCGAATCAAGTGGCCGAGGGATGCTCTGCCGAGGAAGACAACAACTTCTTCGGCCCCTCGAACGTGACTTGGGTGCCGCTGGGCGCCGACCTCGCCGTCACGAGTCTCACCGTGCCGAGCAGCACGGGCACTCTGGGGCAGTCGCGGCAGATCCGCGTCGTCGTCGCCAACGTCGGTCAGGCCGCCACGCCCGGCACGTGGTCGTTCGACTGGTACCGCGACCTGGCGAGTCCTCCTGCAGCCGGCCAGACCGGCAACAGCCGCATTACCGTCAAGCGGGCGCTGCCGCCCGGTCAGGACACCACGCTCGTGTTCTCCCGCACCTCCACCACCCCCGGCCCCTGGCGCATGTACGCGCGCGCCAACGTGCCCGAGAGCACGCCCGAGTGCCGGCGGTTCGCCAACAATGTCGCCGGACCCACCCTGCTCACCTGGACCTCCGACTCGCTGGTGGTGAAGGGCCGCTTCACCTATCGCGACACCGGCTATGTCGCGGCGGGAGCGCCGGTGGGATCGCAGGGGTTCGCCATCCACCCGCTGCGCGGCGCCTCCGTGCGCATCATGGACCGCAACTCCGGCTCGACCGACCGCCTGCTCGGCACCACCTGCACCGACGACAACGGCGAGTTCGCGCTCGCCCTGGCCAGCCGCCACGACCCCGAGGCCGGGCCCATCGACGAGCCGCAGCATGTCGTCGACGTCTATGCGCGCGTGCTGTTGGTCGCCGACCCCGTCTGCGCCACCATCCCGGCCGTGAAGGTGGTGGAGGCCGCGCGAGACTCCACCTGGATATTCGAGAGCCCCACCCGCATGGACGTCACCTCCAACCTCGTGGACTTCGGCGAGATCCGTCCCGCCGCCGACTACGGCGTGCGTTCGGCCATGCACATCTACGCCACCCTCCTCAACGCCGCCCAGCGAATGCGTGGATTCGGGTTCCAGCCATTCCTCGGCATGGTCCCCGATACCGCGTGGCGCGTGGTGGTGCGGTGGGGGGAGGGGGCCGAGGGATACGGTGGAGGCGTCGTCAGCGCCTCGCGTCGCGACACGATCTACCTGGTCGGGCTGAGCCGAGAACCGAGAAACGCGTTCGCCCCGGACGAATGGGACGACCACCAGATCCTCCACGAGTACGGTCACCACCTCGCCCGGCTCGGCGGATTCAACTACCTGTCGCCGCCTGGGACGCCGGACTCGTGCTCGACGCATGGCTGGGAGAGTGCCCTCGAGTGCCCACCCGGCTCGTTCCTGCACGGACTCGCGTGGGAGGAGGGCTGGTGCCACTTCGTCGCGGCCCTCCTGGACAGCACCCCCGCCTCCTCCATCCTGCGCGACTCGGGCATCGATGCGGCGGGCGGCATCAGCCGCTTCACGTTCGACCTCGAGACCGGCATCGGACGGTTCCTGGACCAAAGTGGCGCCCCATTCGACACATTCGGTGTGAATCACTCCGGCCCCGCGTTCGAAGGCGCCAACGCCGCCGCCCTGTGGGACTGGGTCGACGCGATCGACGACGATCAGAACAGCGATGGCTGCGGGGATCATCTCGCCGAGCCGTTCGAACGCTTCATCCCGGTGTTCGAGGACCTCGCGCTCGGCGAGACCCGCATCGACAGCCTCGTCAACCTGTACATGGCGTACCAGTCCAAGCACCTGACCGGCGATCTCGCCGCTTCGCGAGCGCTGTTCGACGTGCTCTGCGAGCACGGATTCTGGAGGCGCGGTGACGATCGCGACACCGTGGGCTACGTGGATGTGGGGGACCGCGTGCCGCGACCGGTCGTGTTCTCGGTCTTGCCCACGCTGAGCAGCGGCCCCGTGCGGTTCAGCCTGTCCGGTAGTCAGGACAGCCCCGCCGATGCGCCCCGGTTCGTTCTGTACGATCTCGCCGGTCGTGTGCTCTGGCGCGGCAGGCCCGAAGCTGGCGCCGACGGGACATGGTGGGCCGACTGGAACGGCCGAACGCTCTCGGGCGCAGACGCTCAACCGGGGATCTACTTCGCGCGCTGTGCGACCCGGGACCGGGCGTTCTCGAGGACCCTCGTGGTGAGGAGGTGAACATGCGTCCGCGGATCTCGCAGCCTGGACTTCTCCACTGCGTCATGGCATTCGTGCTGATGCTGCTCGGTGCCCCCGTCGAGGCGAGCATGCCCCGGCTCCTCCCCCCGGGCCCGCCGCCTCCACCGGCTTCGATGGGCACGCACTGGGTGCGTTACGACCACTCCGACACCATCACTGCACGAGTTCGCGTCGGCTTCGACAAGCCATCCGCTGGTTGGAGGGGCGAGTGGCGGCTCCAACTCCCCGACGGCTTGCAGTTGGTCGATGGCCAGGTCGGTGGCAGCGGGCTCACTCACGAGATCGAGGGGCTCCATGTCGCCCGCATACACTGCACTCATTGGGGCACCTTCATCGTGCACGGTTGGTTCAGGACCGGGCTCGACTCACTCAACTGGACGAGTCACGAGTACCAAGCGGAAGTACGGGTGACACGCGACAGTTTCTCGTATCACGTCGTCGCACCTGCCCTCGATCAGAAGCACGTCGTGGGCGGCGTGCACCATCGCAGCACGGGCTGGGTCTGGCTCCCGCTCGACCCCGGTGAGAGCGAGACGGTCGAGCCCGGGTTCGACGAGCGCAACCAGAAGTCGCCTCCGCCCGCGCTGCACAAGGCTTCGGGTGTCCTCCCGGGTGCCGTCTCCAAGGACTCCTCCGTGACCGTCATGGTCCGGGTCGCGGTCGACCGCGAGGGCAGAGTCAAGGACGTCTACGCCCGACGCGTGGCGGGATTCCACCCACCCGAGATGATTGACGCCGCCGTCGAGGCCGCGCGCCGTTGGACGTTCCCTCCCGCCAAGTCATACGGCAGGCCTGCTTCGGCACTTTACTCGATCGGCGTACCGGTGCTCATCGACCGCAAGGCCAAGTAGAAGGCGCGGATCCCGCTACCCCGAAACCCACCGTCAGGACGCCACGCCCGTGTTCTCCCGCACCTCCACCACCCTCGGCCCCTGGCGCATGTACGCGCGCGCCAACGTGCCCGAGTGCCGCCGGGTCGCCAACAACGTCGCCGGCTCGACCGACCGCCTGCTCGGCACCACCTGCACCGACGACAACGGTGCGTTCGCGCTCGCCCTGGCCAGCCGCCACGACCCCGAGGCCGGGCCCATCGACGAACCGCAGCATGTCGTCGACGTCTATGCGCGCGTGCTGTTGGTCGCCGACCCCGTCT
>CAZMQP010000079.1:0-9453 GCA_964568385.1 uncultured bacterium | reverse complement strand
ACCAGCTGGTGCGGGTGGGCGAGAGCTAGGGCGAGGCGCCGCGGCCCGCGCCGCGTCAGAGCCCCAGCCGCCCCTGCCCTCCCGCGTCCGGCTTGCCGCCCTTCGGCGGATGGCGCCGGTGCAGGTAGCCGGCGTAGTAGATGAGGGCCTGCATCTCGTCGCCCGAACGCTCGCGCAGCGCGTCCACGAACGCCGACAGCGGCGTCTCGTGCTCGTCGAGCTGGCCGAACAGATAGGCCAGGTCCTGCGGCGACCGCTCGTGAGCGTACTGGTGCCAATGCAGGAGCTGCGAGGGCCGCAGGTGCTGGTAGCCGACCTTGGGCCGCAGCTGCTCGACGATGCGCGCCGCCTCCTCGCGGTCGGCCGGCCGCTCGGGAGCGGCCCTGCGCTCCTCGGTCACGGGCAGCGCGCCGCCGAACGCCACCCGCCGGAGCACCTCGTGCCCGAGCGGGGGCCGCGTCCACTCGCCGACCTCGGCGGGCGTCAGCATCTCGGGCTCGGCGCCCTCCTCGACCGCGGCGCGCTGCACGCGCACGCCCGCCACGCCCGCCTCGGCCAGGTCCGGCAGCCGCCAGGACACCGGGGCCAGCACCTGGCCGAGCAGGCGCGCGAGCCCGCGCGCCCCCGTGCCCGTCTCGCGCGCGCGCCGCGCCAGCGCCTCGCTGGCGTCCTCGGCGAGTTCGAGGCGCAGGCCGTGCCGCTCGAAGTGACGGCGCTCACGTTCGAGCGGCGCGCCCTCGACGTCGCGCAGGATGCGCACGAGGTCGGGCAGCTCGAGCGGCTCGACCACCGAGATGGTGGCGAAGCGCCCCACCAGTTCCGGGATCATCCCGTAATGCACGAGGTCCTCGGGCGAGACGGTGCGGTAGGCCTCGGCATCCGCCAGCTCGCGCCGCACCGGCCCATGCGACGCGCCGAAGCCGAGCGACGTGCGCTGCCGGCGCTTCTGGCGTTCGCGCATCATGGCGGGCAGCCCGGCGAACGCGCCGGCGAACACGAACAGCACCCGCGAGCTGTCCAGCGAGTACGCGCGCTCGCCGCGGCGCCAGCGCACGGGGAGGCCGTCGAGCACCGCCAGCAGCGCGTTCTGCACCCCCTCACCCGAGACGTCGCGGCCGATGTCGGGGGCGCGGCGCAGCTTGTCCACCTCGTCCAGGAAGATGATGCCGCGCTCGGCGCGGGCGACGTCCCCGTTCGCCGCCGCCAGCAGCGAGACGAACAGGCTGTCCACGCTGTCGCCCGTGTAGCCCACCTCGCTGAGCGAGGTGGCCGAGCAGATGGCGACCGGCACGCCGAGGAAATCGGCCAGCACGCGCACGAGCAGCGACTTGCCGCAGCCCGTGGGCCCGAGCAGCAGCGTGTGGTGGCGTCCGCCGCGCAGCGCGGGGTCGGAGGCGCCGGCGACGAGGTCGAGATAGTGGCGGTAGATGGCGGCGGCGAGTTCGCGCTTGGCGCGGGTCTGGCCCACGACCCGCCGGTCGAGGTGGCGCATCATCTCGGCGGGGGTGGGAAGTCGGTCGAGGGCGACCACGGGGAGGTCTCCTTCGGGATGCGGCGGGAGGGGAACGGCGGGGGTCTGCGGGTGCGGGCGGGTGGCGGCGTCAGTCCGGGCGGCGGGCGGCTCGCGAGGCCTGTCGGCGCTGCGCCGCCGGCCGTTGCATGAGGTGCGTCTTGCCCGATGGCGCGAACCACGTGGCGGGATGGAGCGCGGTGCGAGTCCCCATCTAGCGCGGCTCGCGTGCGAGCGTCGAGACAATTCGTGCACCGCATTGCGCGCGTGAAGATTGTCGCGACGCGGGCGGAGTCGCGATTCGCCCTTGACGCCCCTTCGGCGGAATCCCCTTGACGACCGAGCCGCGAGTCGTGCACTCGCGATGCACGAGCGCGCCTCGGCGACGGCGCTCGCGGGAACGGCGCGCGTGCGTGGTAGTGTGCTCAGCCGAGTCGCGCGCCCTTTGCCCTTCCGTCCATGGAGCCTCGCATGAGCCTCGCTCCCGGAATCCGCCTCGGACCCTACGAGATCGTCTCGCCCCTCGGCGCAGGCGGCATGGGAGAGGTTTTCCGCGCCCGCGACACGCGGCTCGGCCGTGATGTCGCCGTGAAGGTGCTGCCGCAGCACCTGTCGGCCAGCCCCGAGGTCCGGACCCGATTCGAGCGCGAGGCGAGGACCATTTCGAGCCTGAATCATCCCAACATCTGCACGCTGTTCGACGTGGGACGGGCACCCGGCGCGGCGGGATCGGACGACATCGACTACCTCGTGATGGAGCTGGTGGAGGGGGTCACGCTCGCCCAGCGCCTGCAACAGGGGGCGCTGCCGGCGGCGGAGGTGCTGCGCATCGGCATGCAGGTGGCCGATGCGCTCGACCGGGCGCACCGGGCCGGCGTCATCCACCGCGACCTGAAGCCGGGCAACATCATGCTCACCAAGAGTGGCGCCAAGCTCATGGACTTCGGACTGGCGCGCGCCACCGGCATGGCGGGCCCCGCGAGCGGCAGCGGCGTCACCATGGCGGCGCTCACGCAGTCGCCCACCGTGGCCCAGCCCCTCACCGCCGAGGGCACCATCGTGGGCACGTTCCAGTACATGGCGCCCGAACAACTCGAGGGCCGCGAGGCCGACGCGCGCTCCGACCTGTGGGCGCTCGGCTGCGTGCTGTTCGAGATGGCGACCGGCAGGCGGGCCTTCGATGGCTCGAGCCAGGCCAGCCTCATCGCCTCGATCATGCATGTGCAGCCGGCGCCGCTGTCGCAGGCCGCGCCCGGACTGCCGCCCGCGCTCGACCGCCTGGTGAGCGCGTGTCTCTCGAAGGACCCCGCCGATCGGGTGCAGAGCGCGCACGACGTGAAGCTCCAGCTCACCTGGTTGGCCGAGGGCCTCGGCTCGAGCGGCTCGGCGGCGGCGCCGGCCCTGCCCGCGACGAGCCGCCGCTGGCTGCGCCCGGCGCTGCTGGCACTCGTCGCCGTGGTCGTCACCGCTGTCGTCGCCACGATGCTCGCACGGCAGCGGGATGCGGGCGCGCGGGCGCCGCAGCGATTCCTCCTCGGCTCCGCGGACCTGTTCCCGACCTGCACGCCCATGGTCTCTCCCGACGGGGCGTCGGTGGTGTTCTCCGTGCGCGAGGGGGGCAGCAAGCGGATCTTCCGCCGTGCGTTGTCCGGCTTCGAGATGGAGCCGATCCCCGGCACCGAGGACGGGTTCGCCCCGTTCTTCTCGCCCGATGGCCAGTGGATGGGATTCGTCACGCCGACGGCCATCCGCAAGGTCCCGATCGGAGGCGGTACGGCGCAGACCATCGTGAACACGTCCCGCGTGGACGCCGCCGATTGGGGCAGGGACGACATGGTGTACTTCACGCCGCGCTCGGGCGGCGCCGATGGACGCACCGCGCTCGCACGCGTGCCGGCGCTCGGCGGCCCGGTCGAGGTGCTCGCCCAACTCGATACCACGGCGAACGAGCACGAGGCGTGGCTCCCCGAGATCCTGCCCGACGGCAGGACGGTGCTGGTCACGATCCAGACCAGCGGCGCGAATCCGTGGAGGATCGTCGCGATCCGGCCGGGCGGGTTCCGCCAGGTGGTGCTCGAGACCGGATGGCTGGGCCGCTACGTGCGCAGCGGCCACCTGCTCTACATGGACACGGAGTCCGCCTCGGTGCTCGCGGCGCCCTTCGATGCCGGCAAGGCCAGGATCACCGGTCCGGCGGTGGCGCTGACCGAGCGGGTCTCGACGAACCACGCCTTCGATGTCTCCGACGAGGGCCTGCTGGTCTACGTTCCCGTGCCGGGAGCCGGGGACGGCGAGGAGGTGGGCTGGATCGACCGCCGCGGCGCCTCGACGCCGCTCATGGACGTGCGCTCGGAGTGGATGCAGCCGCGGGTCTCGCGCGACGGCAATCGGGTGCTCCTGCGCAAGAGCGCCACGAACTGCGAACTCTGGGTGTATGACGTGGACCGCGGCCAGCTCTCGCGCGTGGGGCCCGACGGCGACAGCCACGACCCCGTGTGGGCACCCGACGGCAGGAGCATCGCGTTCCTGCAGAACGCCCAGCGCATGGTGTCGCTCACCGTGGAGGGGCCGCGCGAGATGCGAACGCTGGCCGAGGGGGCCGCAGCGGGTTCGCCCCAGTCCTGGTCGGCAGGCGGCGGCCTGCTGGCGTACACGGTCACGGGCCGGACGACCGGCAGCGACATCTGGGTGCTGCCCATGCCGGGAGGCGCGGCCGCGCCCTTCCTCGCGACGTCGTTCCAGGAGACGGACCCCGCCATCTCGCCCGACGGCCGCTGGATCGCCTACGTCTCGACCGAGGCCGGCCCGGCGCAGGTGTTCCTGCGTCCCTATCCCGACACCGGCGTCTCGTGGCAGGTCTCGAGCAATGGGGGCACCGGACCCGTCTGGTCGCACGACGGTCGCGAGCTCTACTTCGTGAGCGGCACCCGAATGATGGCCGTACGCGTCGAGACCACGCCGGCCGTGCGCGTGGGGATCCCCGTCGCGCTCTTCGACGGCGGGTTCAGCGTGATGCGCTCGCGCGACTACGACGTGGCGCCGGATGGCAGATTCGTCGTGCTGCGACGCTCCGGCGAGGCGTCGGGGAAGCTCGACCTGCGGCTGCTGCTCCACTGGCAGGCGGCTCTGAAGCAGCGGACCGACCGCGGTCACTGACGGCGCCCCCCCGGGGGGGACGGCCCACGGCGGTCTCCCCTCCCTCGGCCGATCGAGGCGATGGTATCGTCGTCGCTCGTCGCTTCATCGAGATGGGCCCGCCATTCCCCACTGGAACGGACTCCAGGGAGTCTCCGCCCCGTGATGACCCCCCTCGTCCCCAGTTGGATCGCCTTCGCCCTCTCGCTCCTCTGCAGCGACCACGTGCCCGCCCCCGCCGCGGCTCCCGCGGCCGGAGGAGCCCGGGCCGCCACCCCCACGGTGGCATGGACCATCGGCGCGACCGACCGCTTCGGCGCTCCTCTCCAGGTGCGCGCGCGCGTGCAGGCCGTGGGCGGCGGGCTCTACCCCGCCGGCCGCGACACCGCGCTGCTGGCTCACCTCGGCGCGGGCGGCCACTTCTACATCGACGGCAGCGCCACGCTGCACGTGCCGCCCGGCGAGTACGACCTCATGCTGGGCCGTGGCTTCGAGTGGAAGGCCCGGGGCCTCCGCGTGACGGTGGCCCGCGACACCACCACCTCGTTCGCCCTGCTGCGGTCGTTCGACCTGCGCCCCGGGGGCTGGTACAGCGGCGACCTGCACGCGCACAGCAAGCACCCGCCGATCGAGTACCCGATCGGCCCCGCCGAGGCGATGCGGGTGGCGCGCGCCGAGGACCTGGCCGTCACGCACCTGCTCGACCAGTGGGAGGACTTCACCGGCGCGCCGCACGCCATCTCCGACAGCCAGCACGTGCTCTACATGAGCTACGAGCACCGCAACCAGACGCACGGCCACGCCGTGCTGCCGGGGCTGCGCCAGGCGGTGACGGACGTGTGCTGCCTCGAGCCCCAGGCGCCCTACCCCACGCTGGTGGATCTCGCGGCCACCCTGCGCGCCTCCGGTCACGGCCTGCTGGTGCTGGGCCACCCGCGCACGACGTCGGAGTACGCGCAGGCGAACGGCTGGCCGGGAGCCGGGCTCGGGCGCGAACTGCCCGTGCTGCTCGCACTCGGCGCCATCGATGCGATGGACGTCGTGTCGTACAGCAACGACCCCGACACGCTGTGGCGCGACTGGTACGACGCGCTCTCGGCCGGGTTCCACGTGCCGCCGAGCGCCGGATCGGACGCGGTGCTCAACTGGCACAACCACGCCCCTCCCGGCGGCTGGCGCGTGTACGCGAACCTCGGCGCCGGCGCGCCACTCGATTACGACGCCTGGCTCGAGGCGTTCCAGCGCGGTCGCACGTTCGTGACCGGCTACCCGCTCATCCCGCGCTTCGAGGTGAACGGCGTTCCGCCCGGCGACACGCTCGACGTGCCGCGCGACTCGGTGACGGTCGAGGTGCGCTGGGAGGCGCGCTGCAGCATCGAGCTGCGGAGCATCCGGCTGATCGTGGACGGCGAGTGCCGCTTCGAGCGCCCGACCCCGTCGCGGCCGCTGGCGCACGACACCACCTTCACCATCAAGGTGCGCGCCCCGGGCTGGATGGCGCTGCAGGTCATGGGCGTGCAGGGCTTCATCCACGCGGCCCCGGCCATCCCGGTCGCGCACACGGCCGCGGTCTGGCTGCAGCGAGAGGGCGCCTCGCGCCGGGACACGCGCGCCAGCGCGCGCTGGCTCGACGAGCTCGGCGTGTTCGAGGCCTATGTCACCGCGCGCGGCGGCTGGGGCGCGACGTGGCAGCGCGACTCGGTGCTGGCGCGCATCGCCCGCGCCCGCGCGGTGTATGCGAGCGCCTTCGTGGTGCCGCCGGGCGCGTTCTCGTGGCTCGCGCCGGCCTCGCCCGGAGGGGCGGCCAGCGCGCTCGAGTGGACCGCGGCGGCCGACCCCGAGCCCGGCGACTCGGTGCGCTACCACGTGCAGGTGTGGCCCGCCGCGGGAGGCGCCGCGCTCGTGGACACGGTGGTCGCGGGCACGCGCGTCGAGCCCGCGGGCCTCGTCCCCGGCGCCCGCCACATCGCCTCGGTCACCGCTCGGGACCGCTCGGGTCAGGGCCCGCTCGTGAACGGCGGGCCGCGCGAGTACGTGCATGTGCCGCCCGGCGCGCTCGCGGCGGGCCCGGCGGGCGCCACGCGCGTGCGCGCGTGGCCCAATCCCGCCCGCGGTCCGCTCGTGCTCGAGGGCCTGTCCGATGCGGCCGAGGTGCTCGACCTGGGCGGCCGCCGCGTGGCGTGGCTGGGCGCCGGCCTCGTCCGGGACGGCGCCGCCCTGCTCTGGCGCGGCGCGGCGCCGGGCGTGGCGCTCGCGCCCGGCGTGTACCTGGTGCGCGAGCGCGGCGGTTCGCGCACGCTGCGGGTGGTGCGGCTCGAGTGACGCCCGTCAGGGCGTGAAGCCGGGCGGCACGCCCTCGAGCAGCACCATGCGCGACGTCGCCGCCGCGTGCCGCAACGCGCGGCCCTCGGCGTACTCGGGCGATTCCCACCAGGCGCGCGCACGCGCCATGTCGGGGAACTCGAGGATCACGAGCCGCGGCGGGCGCCACTCGCCCTCGATCGTCTCCACGGCGCCGCCGCGCGCCAGGTAGCGCCCGCCGTAGGCCGCGATGGAGGGCGGCGCCAGGGCCTTGTAGCGCTCGTAGCGAACCGGGTCGTGGATCTCGATCTCGATGACGACGTAAGCGGGCATGACACCTCCTGCGAGTGGCGGCTCCGGGTCACGAACCGGGCTTGAGCACCATGAGCGCGAGCGCGGCGAGGGGCGCCAGCAGCGCGAGCGCACCCCAGGCCTCCCAGCGCCGGGTGAGGGCGTGATAGGCGTCGAAGTCGAACGCGCCGCCCCGGTCGCCCGCGAGCGCGAACGCATGCATCCGGCGCTGCAGCGGCGCCAGCACCGCCGAGAAGATCACCCCCGAGAGCGAGATGAGCACGATGCCGCCCAGGACCCACGGCGTGCGCAGCAGCGGCGTCCCGGACTGGATCGCGGCGAGGACCCCCGTGGTGACGAGCACCGTGACACCGGGGATGGTGAACAGCCGGTCGCTCAGGATGACGCCTCCCATCGTGAAGCCGAGGATGCGCGCGTCACGCGTCCGCAGGGCGATGCGGTGCCAGAACACCCCGAGCCCGATGTTGCCCAGGAAGACGACCACGGCCAGCACGTGCAGCAGCTTCAGCCCGAGATACATGCGGCTCCTCTCCTGCCCTCGCGCCGGGCCGCGCCATCAGCGCGGCGCCGGTGGCGGGGGCGTTGGGGTCCCGGCGGCGGCGCGGGCGCGTCTGCGCCGCACGCCGAACGGCTGCCAGAACATCCAGAGACCGCTCCCCGCGAGCAAGAGCAATGCGGCGCCGGCCGGCAGGAATACGCCGAAACGTGTCCAATCCCCGGCGAACAGCGATCCGTCATGGATCTGCTCGATCAGATCCGAGCGGCGATAGGCGGTCTGCAGCACCTCGCCGGTGCCGAGGTCCACCTGCACCTCCCAGCCGTTGCGGAGCAGCACCTTCACCATGCCCTTGCCCGGCCGCACGTCGAGCCGGTTCACATCGGCCCACCCCGTGACGCCCAGTCCGGGCACCGAACGCACGCGGGCCAGGATCTCCTCCAGGCCCACGGCGGGCTCCGTTCCCGTGCCTCTCCGCTCGGGCGGCTGGACCCACGGCACCTGCTTCTTGACCTGCAGCAGGATGCCGGTGGCCGCGATCACGAGGAGCGGAAGGGCCACGAACGCCCCGGTCCAATAGTGGACGCGGCGGTTGAGGAACGACGCGCGCAGGCGCGGGCGGGCGGGCGGCGGGGTCGGCGGCGTCGGTCGGGTCATGGCGAGTGGGGCTTCCCTGATCGAGTGGGCGCGGGCGCGGCGGATGGACGCGCGAGCCTAGCATCCGCCCGTCAAGAGCGCGTCAGGCCGTCGTTCAGCGCGAATCCCGACGGCGGCCCGGCGGCTCCAATGAGGGGTCCCCGCTCATCACCATCCTGGACCCCCGGAGGCCGCCATGCGCACCACCCGCCACGACCTGCCCTTGGACAAGCGCCGCAAGGTCGTTCGCCGCCTGAACGCCCTGCTCGCATCCGCCATCGACCTCTCGCTGCAGGCGAAGCAGGCGCACTGGAACACGCGCGGGCCGTCGTTCATCGCGCTGCACGAACTCTACGACAAGGTGCACGAGGCCGCCGAGGAGTCGGTGGACCTGCTCGCCGAGCGCATCACCGCGCTGGGCGGCATCGCCGAGGGCACCCTCGAGGCGGTCGCGAAGGCCACCGCCCTCCCCCGCTACCCGCTGCAGTCCGACGGCGAGGTCGCGCACGTCGAGGCCGTTGCCGAGGCGCTGGCCCGCGCGGCGCGGGAGGTGCGCCGCGCCATCGACGAGTGCGCCGCGCTCGGCGACCAGGGCTCGGCCGACGTGGCCACCGAGGTCGTGCGCAGCCTCGACCAGCACCTGTGGTTCGTGGAGGCGCATCTCGCCAAGCGCTGAGCCCCTCGCCACGCGATGTCCCCCGGCCGCCCGCGCCCTCGCGCGGGCGGTTCGCGTCAGCGGGAGTCCGCCGCCGCGCCGCGCGTGAGCGGCCGTCCGAGTTCCTCGCCCAGTTGCTCGAGGAACCCGCGCAGGTAGGCGGCCCGGCGCTCCGCCTCGGCGCGGCCGGCCTCGGTGCGCATCGTGTCCGGCAGCGACAACAGCTTGGTGAAGAAGTGGTCCACGCTGTAGCGCGCGTCGTCGAGCGGGCGCGACTCCGCGAAGGGGTCCGCGGGGTCGAACCACGCGCCGCCCATCCGAACGCCGGTCGAGACACAGCGCAGCAGTCCGATCGCCCCGAGCGCCTCGAGCCGGTCGGCATCCTGCAGCGCGCGGCCCAGCGCCGAT
>CAZMQP010000078.1:0-9529 GCA_964568385.1 uncultured bacterium | reverse complement strand
GCGACCTACTTGCGATCGCTGTCTCCGTTCCACGTGGATTCGAAGTACTCCTCATCATCGTCGTGCCGGGGCTTCACGCCGAGAACGATCGCCCCGTCCTTCAGCTCGGACTCGTAGAGCTTCGCGCGTTCCTCGGGAATGCCAGCCCCGACGAGCACGCCCACCAGTCCGCCGGTGGCCGCGCCAGCGGCTCCACCTGCGAGAGCCCCCGCCAGCGGCCCGACGATGACGAGCCCGATGACCGGGACGGTCACAGCCGCCACCGCAGCCGCCAGACCCATGGCCGTCGCGCCGACGAGGCCGCCCACTGCGCCGCCGACCCCGGCGCCCTTGAGCGCCTGGTTGCCCATGTCGGTCTTCTCGCCGTCCTTCGCGAAGAGGCGCTTGCGCGTGTCGTCCGACATGAGCACATGGATGTCGTCATTCTTGTATCCGCGAGTCCTGAGTTCGTCGTACTCACGCTCGGCGGACGCGCGGTCGCGGAAGGACCTCGTCATGAGTGTGTGCTTGATGCCCGTCTGCTTGTCCGACATGGAACACCTCCTGTGATGCGTGCGTCCGACCCGATGATCGGGCCGGTTCGTGCACGAGGACGGGGAATCGGGATGCGGCCCACCTACCCTTCGCAAGCGAGGGGCCAAGCGCGCGAGCAGGCAGAAAACGACAGGGCGCTCAGAGAAAGCATCGATTCCCGATCCACCCCCGACCTCGCCGTGACGTCCCGAAGGCCGCGACCACAGTCGTTCCTTCAATTCCGGGCAGTTCCGGATCGAGCCCGGAGAAGGGCGAGGTGAGCCGCCGTGCCCGGGGACTCGCAGAGGACCAAGGCCGGGGACCGCCACGACTTGGGGGCCCCGCCCGAGCGGAGCCCCCATGCCGCTTCCCTCGATCGTGCGCGGTCAATGCGCCAGCTTGAGCAGCCTCCGCGTCCGGGTGTCCGTGCCGGCCAGGAGGCGTGCGTAGTACACGCCCGACGCGAGTGAGCGGCCGTCGTCGTCCCGGCCGTCCCAGACCCACGAGTGCGAACCGGGCTGCTTGGCACCCAGCCGCTCGTAGCGCAGCAGGCGTCCGCCCACGTCGTAGATCGCCAGGTCCACCCGGTCCACCGGGGTCGGCAGCACGAATCCGAGACGCGTCGAAGTGCGAATGGGGTTCGGCGACGGGGGCAGGAACTCCACCCGTCCCACCGCCACCGGCCCCGGTGCGCCGAGCAGGATGCAGTCGGGCGTGCTCACCTGGACGTTGTCCACGTACCAGCCGTCGAACTCGAGATTCTGATCGCTCTGGAGCCGGAACCGGATGTGGACGAGGTCATCCGTGTACGCCGACAGGTCGATCGACTCGTGACGCCAGTCGGTCGGCTCGGCGACGAAGTCCTCCCAGCGCGGGTCCGAGGTCTGGTCGTAGCGCGCCAGCTCGGTCCACGTGCCGCCGCCATCGGTCGAGATCTCGACGATGCAGTAGTCGTAGCCTGCCTCGGTGATGCAGATCTGGTCCCACTGCAGCGTCGAGAGCCCGCGCAGCCGGGTCGGCACCGCGAACTCGGCCACGGCGTTGAGCGGGCAGCCCGACACGGGACAGCCGCGGTAGGTGCCCGCCGGGCTGTCGGTGAACCCGAACGTGCCGGATGCGGCGAACGGCGTGACGCCCCAGCTGCTGCCGGGCGCGCTCTCGCGGCGCACCCAGAACCCGGCATCCCCGGACTCGAAGTCGTCGCCCGCATAGCAGGTGACGGTGCCGGCGAACGCGAAGTCGCTGGCGCGCGCGGACTCGCTGCCGCCCCGCGTCCCGGCGACCTGGTACTCGTACAGGCCGCGGTCGGCGTGGTCGGTGTACTGGCTGGCATTCCCCGGCAGGGTGGTGAGCAGGCTGCCCGCCCGGTACACGCGCACGGAGTCGTAGGCGCTCGAGTTGACCCACTGCAGCGCCACGGCGTCCCCGACATCGCTGGTGTTCTCGGCGCTCGCGCTCAGCCCGCCCGGTGCGATGAAGGCGTTGGAGGGAGGCCGGACGAACGCGATCACGTCGTACTCGGCCCAGTCGGTGTTGGGGCCGACGTGGGTGACGCGCAGGTAGTAGGTGCCCGCCGCGGGCGCCAGGAAGTCCACCCGCGCATCGCGCACGAATGGATCGACGTTGTTGTTGGACCCGAGCACGGCGCCGGCGGCATTGAGGATCTCGAGATGCGGGTCGCTGGCGCTGTAGCCGCCCAGCACCTCGAACCCGTACCGCGTGCCGGGCACCGCGTCGAACGAGAGCACGTCCTGGTCCCCGACCGAGAAGATGGTGTGCCCCTGCGGATCGGGGTGGTTGACCGAGCCGGTCGAGCCGAAGTGACCCGAGAAGTCGCTGGCCTGGTCGGTGTCGGTGCCGTTCAGGTCGCGCGCGAGCGTCATCGGCGCGGGCGGGGTGTCGAGGAACCCCGTGTAGCTGAGGCCGGCGGGCGTGGGCGTGGCGTTGTCTACGCCGTTGGCATCCCGCCACCGCACGAAGTCCACCGGCGTGCCGCTCGCGTCGCGCAGCAGGCAGGCGCCATCGAGGCCGTTGTTCCACGCGGCGTTGAACACCTGCTGGTTGCCGGCATACAGGTGGTACCGGCCGTCCTGCGTGGCGTCGCCGCCCTCGTGGACCGCCACCACCTCGCCGGCCTCCAGCGTGAACGGCGGGAACACGTAGACGTTCAGCGACTCCTCGGGGGCCACGCTGTTCGCGAACACCTCGATCCGCCAGCCCGTCAGGTCCACCGCGTCCGGCGTGCCGTTGAACAGCTCGATGGTGTCGAGCGGGCCCAGGTCGAGCTCGTTGATCACCACCCGGTTGTTGCCCAGCGCGTACGGGGCCGGCGTGATGGGCCGCGCGGTGGCGATCGCGTTGTCGGGCTCGAACCCATCGCCGATGAACGGCATGCGCGCGAGCGACACGAAGATGTGGTCCATCCCGGCCTGCTGGAAGCCCGCGCCCTGCACGGCGAACCAGCCCTGGTAGTAGTCCTCGACGGTGAGCGGGTTGCCGGCGCGTGCGGGCTGCGGCAGGAAGACGTGTTCGATGGTCCACGCCACGTCGTCGCCAGCCTCGATGGGGTCGTCGTCCTGGCCGGGGGTGGCGTCGGGAGTGGCCGGGCCGTCCGTCAGGTCCCACAGGGCCGAGGTGACGTTGGTCTCGTTGGCCGAGCCGCGCTGACCGATCGGACGGCCGTCGTCCGAGAAGTTGCCCGTCTCGAAGTCGTACCCGAACGAGAGCCCGCCCGGCGTGCCCACCGGCGGCGGCAGCAGCAGGTCGGCGTAGAGGCTCACGAGTTGGTCGCGCGGCTGCCCGTGCACGTTGGGGATGGGCGCGCGGAACTCGCGGACCTTGGCGCAGTGGAACGTGGCCGAGCCCTCGCCGTAGGCGAGCAGCACGTTGGCGTCGTTGTCCCCGATGAAGTGCGCGCCGCCGGGGTTGTCGCTGCGCGAGAACAGGTCGTCGAACCAGTGGCCGGTCTCATGCAGGATGACGGTGTCCGACCAGCCGTCTGTGTCCTCGTTGGGATTCGAGCCGATGAACACGCCCTGCTGCGAGTAGTTGGAGCCGAACTGCGGCGGCGGGTTGCCGGGCGTGCCGGTCGCCTTCCACGCGAAGACCAGCGAGTCGCGAGCGGCCGGCAGCGAGCCGAGAAGCCCCGGCTGGGCCATCCAGTCGAAGAAGTCCACGCCGTTGTCGAAGATGTTGAACGCCTGGGCCACGCCGGTGCCGTCGGGGTCCTGGATCCGGTACGTGCCGACGTCGAGGTCGGCGGCGGGGTCGTGCGCGAGCGTCGTGCCGGTGGTGATGGAGTAGAGCGAGGATCCGGTGAAGTTCAGGCCGACGAGCGGCACCCGGACGAAGTTGTCCATCACGCGGATCTGGTAGCCCGCGGGCCGTCCGTCGGTGATGCAGCGGACGTACAGGTTCACCGGGATCAGCTGGCCGGTCACCTCGAGCTGGTAGCGCCCGTCGCCGTCGGTGGCGCCCGATGCGAGCACCGCCAGGGTCACCGCGTTCACCACCTCCACCCGCGCGCGACGGATGGGCAGGTCCTGCACCGTGCCGGTGTAGCCCTGGTTGTCGTAGAGGCGGTCCTCGTAGAGGAACCGGCCGCTCACCTGGAAGGCATGGACGGGCGTCGCCAGGAGCGCGAGCGCCGCGAGGGTCAGGTATCGGCGGATCATCGCGACACCGCCTTGGCGGCGAACTCGGCCACCTGCTCACCACCCGCGGTCGGCACCACGCGGCGCGCCTGCTCCGGCCCGTCGGGCAGCAGGTTGTAGACCGCCCCACGAGAGACCGGTCCCTGCGGACCCTCGCCGCGGATGGTGAACTGGACGAGGAACTGCCTCCCCGACGCGGGCACGCGCACCTGGAAGTCGGCGCTGCGCGCCCGCCCCGGGGCGAGGGCGCCGAGCTTCGCGTGACGCGCGCCGAGCACGCGGGCGCCGCCATCGTTCGCGACCGACACGTCGGCCGCGGTCAGGGCGGACCGCGACGAGGTCTCCACGCGCAGCCGCACCGGTTCGCCGCGGCGCACCGGGTCGAGCGCGACGACGCGCACACCCAGCGGGTGCTGGATGGGGCCGTCGCAGACGTTCCGGCCCGCGCGCGCGAGGGAGGGTGCGAGGAGGCTCACGGTGAGCGCGATCGCGGCGGCCGATCGGGGGAGTCGCAACCGCTGGGGCCTGGGCTTCATGAGGTGTCGCATGGCATCTCCGTGGGTTCGGGGCCGGTTCGAGCGAGCGCGGGCCTCGCCTTGCCACTGGCCACGGGACGGGCGACCTCCCCGGTGTCAGGCGCACAGGCGACGCGCGACTCCTTCTGGCCACGGATCCTGGCGGGGGGGGCTTGACCGGGACTTGAGTGCGGCGGGCCCCCGGGCCCGCGGACGGCGGCGGCCGGGCTCGCAACCCCGTGCGCCGGACCTGATTGGAACGGCGAGGGCCGCCCGCCGGATCGGGCCGCCCGCGCCTCCGCCGGTTTGCGGAACGGGCGGCCGAGGCTCGACACTCCGCCTCCCATGACCACGCCCCAGCCCCGGAATCCGCTGCACGGCATCACGCTCGAGACCATGCTCCGCGAGATGGTCGAGCGTCACGGCTGGGACGGGCTGGCGCGCGACCTGCCGATCCGCTGCTTCCTCGTCGAGCCCAGCATGACCTCGTCGCTCAAGTACCTGCGCAAGGCGCCGCGGGCGCGGCAGAAGCTCGAGGAGGTCTATCTCGGGTTCCTCGCCCGGCGGCGGCGCGAAGAAGCGGCCGGGGACTGACGCGGCGCGAGCCGCGCGCCCGCCTCAGAGCACGAACGTGGTGATCGAGCGCGGCCGGCTCACGGTGTCGGCCGCGAGTCCGCCGACCTCGAGGCGGTGCGGAGCCGCCTCCTCGCCCGGGTTCATCACCACCACGGCGAGCGTGTCGTCGGGGTTGGCGAACGCCGTGGCCTGCAGGCCGGCGACGGTGGTGGAGCATGCGATGCGCCGCGCGCCGGGCCGGATGAAGCGCGAGAAGTGGCCGATGTAGTGGTGGGAGTTCATCACGTGCAGGCGGCCATCGCGCGTGTCGCCGTGCAGCGGGGCGAAGCAGAAGTTACCCACGTGATTGGGCCCGCCGGTCTCATCGAGCAGGATGTTCCAGTCGATCCACCCGGCGGCGCCGCTGTTGAAGTCGCCGATCATCGCCTCGCCGTAGCGCTCGCCCCAGCGCCAGTCCTCGAAGGCCGCCCAGTCGAACGGGTGATGGCACGCCTCGGTCAGGAGCAGCGGCTTGTCGGGGAAGGCCTCGGCGGTGAGCCGCACGTTGTCGTGGCGGGCGGGCCCGGACCAGCTCTCGTACCAGTGGTAGCCGATGCCCCACACATGCGCCGCGGCCTCGGGATCGGCGAGCAGCGTGGCCGCGCGCGCGAACAGGAAGTCGCGGTTGTGGTCCCACGCGATGAGCCGGCGGTCCGAGAGCCCGTGGCGCCGCAGCGCGGGGCCGAGATGGTCGCGGATGAAGTCGCGCTCCTCCTCGGCGCTGTACAGGCACGACTCCCACGTCTGGCGCGCCGCGGGTTCGTTCTGCACCGTGAGCCCCCACACCGGGACGCCGCGGCGCTCGTAGGCCTCGATGAACCGCACGAGGTACTCGGCCCACACGGGCGCGTCGGCCGGCAGGAGCCGGCCGCCCTGGAGCATGTGCGCGTTGTCCTTCATCCACGCCGGCGGGCTCCACGGGCTCACGACCAGGTCGAGCCGGCCGCCGGCGGCGGCGATGGCCCGCCGGATGAAGGGCAGTCGGAAACGCTCGTCACGCGAGACGTCGAAGCTGGCCAGCGTGCGGTCGTGGTCCTCGACGTAGGTGTAGCTGGCGCTCGAGAAGTCGCAGCTGTGCACGTGGGTGCGGGCGAGCGTGTAGCCGTTGCCCGAGGCCCGGTCGAAGCACAGCGAGAGCACCTCCTCCTGCCGCGCCGCGGGCAGGCGCGCGAACGTCTCGGCGGCGGCGTCGGTGAGCGCCGCCCCGATGCCGAGGAAGGTCTGGAACCGCCGCGAGGGGTCCACGAACACGGTGGGCGCATCCTCGCGCGTCCGCGCCGGCGGCCCGAGCGACAGCGGCGCCTCGGGCGAGAGCCGCAGCGCCGTGCCCTTCGCCGTGGTGGAGACGCGGGCCGTGCGGCTCACGGGATCGCGGCGGCGCGATCGAGCTCGTCTTCGGGGGCCTCCTCGGGGACGTCCCCGGGGAGCGCCGGCCGGCGCGTCATCCACGGCAGCAGCACGAGGCAGATCAGGCCGAGCGAGGCGTCCAGCGCCAGCGTCACCGGGTAGCCCCAGCGCTCGAGCGCCATGCCCTGCCAGCGGGCGCTGTAGGAGATCGCGAAGTTGAGGAGCGCCATGTAGGCGGTGAACTGCGTGGCGGCCACGCGCGGCGTGGTGACGTCCATGAACAGCGCGGTGCGCGTGCCGTACATGAGCCCGTTGAAGACCGCGTAGGCGATGCTGGCGATCCAGAACTGCTGCACGAGCAGGGCGGAGGGCACCGGGCGGTCCGCCATGCTCAGCGACACGGGCATGATCCAGCCGGCCTGCTGCATCTGCCAGGCGAGGATGCCCGTCGGGATGCTCATCGCGGCGACGAACAGCGCCAGGGCCAGCCGGCGGCCGATGCGGTCCGAGATCCAGCCGCCGATGACGCAGAACAGGGCCGAGGCGACGGCGGTCCACAGATTGAGCGTGGCGACCTCGGGGTCGTTGAGGCCGAGCTCCACCGCGAGGTTGGACTGCAGCGCCAGTCCGAGCGCGTAGGCGCCGGCCGGCAGGATGGCGAACAGCAGCCCCAGGAAGGCCCCGCGCGAGCCGAGGAAGGCGCGGACCGAGTCGCGCACGAAGGCGCCCAGCTCGCGGCGGATCGCGACCAGACGGCTGGGTGCGGCGTGCACCTTGCGCACCATCGGGCGCTCGCGCAGCGGCAGCGCGATGAACAGCGTCACCATCAGGATGAGTCCGGCGACGGCGAAGTAGGTGGACGGGAATCCGATCGCGGGGGCGAGGAACAGCACGCCCGAGCCGCCCAGCGCGATGCCCAGGTAGGCGCCGCCGAACATGACGCCGTTGGCCACGCCGCGCTCGTCGGCGGGCAGCACGTTCACGGCGAGCGCGTCCACCGCCACGTCCATGGTGGCGGCGAACAGGTTGTGCGCGAAGATGATCGCCGTGAACAGCGGCAGCTGGCCCACGAAGTCCACGGGGTAGGCGAGCAGCAGCGTGCCCACCATGAGCAGCTGCATCGTCACGATCCACGCCCGCCGCCGGCCGAAGCGGTCGGAGGAGAACACGTCCACGAACGGCCCCACCGCCCACTTGAACGCCCACGGCAGGTAGAGCGAGGCGACGAAGGCGCCGATCGCCTCGACGCCGAGGTCCTGCCGCCGCATCTGGGTCGCGATCGCGGTGGCGGTGAAGCCGAGCGGGATGCCCTCGACGAGGTAGAGGAAGAAGAATGCGACGAGACGGCCGGATCGGGTGGCCAGCAGGTCGAATCGCAACGGGGGCTCCTCGCGGGGCGGAAGGATCGGACGGACCGGGCGGGACTCGGCGCGGAATCCTACTCCCAAGCCGGGCCGTCCGTGAGGGATTTCATGCTCCGCGGGCGGCGCTCGGACCTTTGTTCGGCGCGCCGGGTCGCGCCGCGCGGCTACCGGGCGCCCCGGCGGTGTGCTCTCATGCGGCATGACCCGCGTGCTGCTCTTCCACAAGCCCTTCGGCGTGCTGTGCACGTTCACGGGCGAGCCCGGCCAGCCGACGCTGGCCGGCTTCGTGGACGTGCCCGGCGTGTACGCCGCGGGACGGCTCGACCGCGACAGCGAGGGCCTGCTGGTGCTCACCGACGACGGGGTGCTGCAGGCGCGGCTCACGCACCCGCGCCACGAGCACCGCAAGACCTACTGGGTGCAGGTCGAGGGCGAGCCCGGCGAGGCGGTGCTCGAGGGACTGCGCCGCGGCGTGAGGCTTCGCGACGGCGTCACGCTCCCGGCCGAGGCGCGGCGCATCGAACCGCCGCCGCTGCCGCCTCGCGAACCGCCGATCCGCGTCCGCCGCCACATCCCGACGGCGTGGATCGAACTGACGCTGCGCGAGGGGCGGAACCGCCAGGTCCGCCGCATGACCGCGGCGCTCGGTCATCCCACCCTGCGCCTCGTGCGCGTGGCCCTGGGGCCATGGACGCTCGGGGACCTGCCGCCGGGCGCCTGGCGCGACGCGCCTCCCGCCAACCTCTAGCCGAAGGAGTCCCGTATGCCCGTGCACATCCCCGTTCCCACCGTCATCCCCGCGGCCGGCTCCGGCGGCAAGCGGATCGAGGAGTACGTCGGCCGCGCCCGCACCGACACGGCCGCCGTGAGCGTGGCGCGCATGCGCAGCCCGGCCGGCTGGTCGGAGCCGGCGCAGGCGCCCGAGTTCGACGAGGTGACGCTGGTGCTGGCCGGCGAGGTGCACGTCGCGCACGAGGGCGGCACGCTGGTGGTGCGCGCCGGCGAGGCGGTGCTGGCGCGCGCCGGCGAGCGCGTGCGCTACTCGACGCCCGCGCCCGGGGGCGCCGAGTACGTGGCCATCTGCGTGCCGGCGTTCTCGCCCGGCACCGTCCACCGCGAGCCGGACTGAACGCTCAGCGTGCGGCGGCCGTGATGCGGTCCTGGTCGCTCAGTCCGTAGAGCGGCTGGAACTTGCCCCACAGGTACGCGAGGTAGGGCTCCACCGACATCGGCGCGCCGGTCGCCCGCTCGACGATCTCGGCGGGGGTGAACTTGGAGCCGTGCTGGTAGAGGTTCGAGCGCAGCCACTCGTGCAGCGTGGCGAACTCGCCCTTCGCGATCTGGGCGGGGATCGCCGGATGGGCGCGCACGGCGGCGTCGAAGAACTGCGCGCTCAGGATGTTGCCGAGCGTGTAGCCCTGGAACGCGCCCCCGATGGGGCCCGAGAACCAGTGAACGTCCTGCAGCACGCCGTTGAGGTCGTCGTGCACCGGAATGCCGAATTCGGCCTCGAAGCGCTCGC
>CAZMQP010000077.1:0-9533 GCA_964568385.1 uncultured bacterium | reverse complement strand
GCCAGCGCACGGGCAGCTGCTCGCGCCGCACCAGCTCGATCACGCGCTCGGGCTCGAACCCGACGTCCACGACCGCCGTCTCGCGCGAGGCGGGATCGGTGATCAGGTACACCCCGTTGTCGAGGGGGCCGAGTCGGAGCGTGCGCAGTTCGAGGGCCATGGTCAGATCACGTTGCTCTCGGTGACCGCGCGCGCGTCGCGGAACCGCTCGAGCCGAAGCTCACCCAGGTCGAGGCTCGGCCGGCCGTCCACGATCCACTCGGCCATCAGCTGGCCGATGGCCGGCGCCTGCATGAAGCCGTGGCCGGAGAAGCCGTTGGCGAGCAGCAGCCCCTCGGTGCCCTCGGGGTGGCCGAGCACGGCGTTGTGGTCCGGGGTGGTCTCGTACAGGCCGGCCCAGCCGTGCGCGATCTCGGCCTCGGCGAGCGGCGGGACGCGCGCCATCGCCGGCTCCACCACCTTCTCGAGGAAGTCCCAGTTGGTGCTGGTGTCGAAACTCGGCGTCTCGTCGCGGTCGGCGAGCCCCAGCAGCAGACCGCCGCTCTCGCGGTGCATGTACACGCCGGACTTCATGTCCACGATCATCGGCAGCTGCTCGTGCACCCACGGCATCGGGTGGGTGACGAAGCAGTGCCGGCGATAGGGCTTCACGGGCAGGTCCACGCCCGCCCACGCCGCCACCTCGGCCGCCCACGCTCCCGCCGCGTTCACCACCACGGGCGCGGCGATGTCGCCCTCGCTGGTGCGCACGCCGGTCACGCGATGGCCCTCGCGCAGCAGCCCGTTCGCCTCGACGCCGAAGCGGAACCGCGCGCCGAGGTCACGGGCGCGGCGCTCATAGGCCTGCGTGATCTCGTGCGGGTTGCCGAGGCCGTCGGTGGCGCAGAACGTGGCCCCGAGCACGCCCTCGAGGTCGGCCTGCGGGATCATCGCGCCCGCCTCGGCCGGCGTCAGGGTGCGGGTCGGCACGCCGAGGGCGCGCTGCATCTCGGCCTGCGCCTGGAACGCCCGCCAGCGCGCCTCGTCCGAGAGCAGGAACAGGTAGCCGACCGGGAAGAACACCGGGTCCGACCCCATCTCCTGTTCGAAGCGCTCGTAGTGCGCGACCGAGAGCTGCGACAGGCGCACGTTGATCTCGGTGCTGAACTGCTGGCGGATGCCGCCGGCGCACTTGCCGGTCGAGCCGGCGCCGGAGAACTTCTCGCGCTCGATCACCACCACGCCCGTCACGCCACGGCGGCCGAGGTGGTAGGCGATCGCCGCGCCGATACAGCCGGCGCCGATGATGACGACCGGTGCGGTCTCCCGGGTGGGGTTCACTTCATCCTCCGATAGGTGCGCTGCAGCAGCAGGGCGTCATCTTCCATCGCCGGGCTCTCGCTGACCACCCAGCCCGAGACCCGCAGGTCCTTGAGGGCCCGGAGCAGTTCCTTCCAGCGGAAGGCGGTCTCGCGCAGCGGCTCGTGCCGGCGCTCCCCCTTGGGTCCGAACTGGATGCCCGAGATGTGCACGTGCAGCCGGTCGAGCGCGCCGCGGCCGAGGGCGCCGGCGATCGCCTCGAGGGTGGCCGCGAAGTCCTCGTAGCGATTGAACGCGCCCAGGGCGCGCGCGTAGCGGTGCGAGAAGTCCACGCACGGGGCGATGCCCGGCACCTCGGTGCTCCAGGCCAGCACCTCCTCGAGCGAGCCCACCTGCGAGGCCTTGCCCGTCAGTTCCGGGCGCACGTCGGCGCGGCTGGATTGCCGCCGGGTCTGCTGCAGCACGCGGGCGAGTTCCCGGCGCACGCGGCGGCCGGCCTCCTCGGCGCCGAGACCGCCGTAGAAGCCGGCGTGGAAGCAGAACGACTCCGCGCCGCAGCGCGTGGCGAGCCGCGCCGTCTCGACGAGGCGCGCGCGGCTGCGCTCGACGACGTCGTCGGCGCCGCACAGGTTGATGTAGTAGGGCCCGTGCGCGGTGAGCGAGACGTCCTCGGCGCGCGCGGCGGCGGCGATGCGGTCGGCGGTCTCGTCGGACATGCGCACGCCGTTCACCCACGCCATCTCGAGATGGTCGAGTCCGAGGGCGCGCGTGCGGCGGATGCCGTGCTCGGTGCCGGGGCGCGGCGTGGACCGCGGGATGCCGGAGGTGCCGAAGCGGAGCATCAGCCCCTCCCGCTGGCGGCGGCCGCGGCCCGGGCGTTCACGCCTTGTACCCGATGCGGCGCAGGAACTCCCGGCGCGCCGTCTTGTCCGCCTCCGACTCGACCCCGCGCGGGGGCGAGCCGTCCACCACCCCGACGACGCCGCGCCCCTGCTCGACCTCGGCGACCAGCACCTGCACCGGATTGGCGGTGGCGCAGAAGACGCGGCACACCTCCTGGCACTGCTTGATCGCGGGCAGCACGTTGATCGGATAGGCGTCGCGCAGCAGCAGCACGAACACGTGCCCCGCCGAGACGCGCTGCGCCTGCTCGGCCGCGGCCGCCACCAGCTCGGGGTCGTTGCCCTCGGTGCGGATCAGGCACGGCCCGGACGCCTCGCAGAACGCGAGTCCGAATCGCGCCTGCGGCACCGTGGTGGTGACGATCTCCGCCAGGTCGGGGGCGGTCTTGATGAAGTGCGCCTGGCCGACCACCACGTTGGTCTCGGCGGGCAGCGACAGCGGCACGGCGTGGATCTGCATGGGTTCCTCCCGGGGCGGCCCTCGACGCTACGAGTGCCGCGCGCCCCCGGTCAACCGTCTCAGAAGGCCTGCGAGGAGCCGAAGGTGAGCACCGGCTCGCGGCGGCCGTCCCGGGTCGGCGCCAGCGGCCAGGCGATGTCGATGCGGAGGACGTCGTCGAGCGAGACGTGCGGCAGCGCGATCCGCAGGCCGAAGCCCGCGTCGTGGTGCCAGGGCGCATCCGAGGCGCCGATCCCCCACGCCCGCGCGGCATCGGTGAACACGGCGGCACCCACGCGCAGCAGGTCCCCGACCGCATGCCCGCCGCTGAAGCGCGCCTCGGCGTTGAGGCGCCACAACTGCGTGCCCGAGAGCGCGTGCACCGGATAGGCGCGCAGCCCGTCGAGGCCGCCCACCACCACCTGGAAGTCCCGCGGCATGTCGCGGCCCGCGACGCCGAGGGCGCCGAGCACGAGCGTCACGCCCGCGTGCGGCTGCTCCACCCACCGCGCCGTGACCGTGCCGAGCACCTCGCGCGCGTCGCGCCGGAAACGGCTGCGAAGCCCGGCCTCGGCGAATCCGAACCCGTGGCCCGCCGCCTCGATTCCGCCGGCCAGCCGGACGCGGGCGTAGCCTTCGTCCACCGTGCCGCCGAACGCCTTGGGCGCGAAGCCCGCCTCGAGCGTGATGGACGGGCCGAGGTCGAAGTCCTCGACCCGCTCGAACCGGTTGATGCCCCGGCGCTGGATGAACCGCGGCCGCCACAGCCGCGCCTCGGCGCCGACCCGCCGGTGCCGCAGGTCCTCGGTCCCACCGGCGTACTCGGGGCCCACGCCGGGCTCGAGCAGGCTCGGCTCGAGCCGGCGGTCGAGCACGGCCAGCAGCAGGCGTCCGCGGCGCACCAGTCCGTCGGGCGTGCGCTCGCCGGCCCCCCACCACACCTCCAGCTCCTCGGTGCGGCGCGGGATGCGCGCGGCGAGCGCGCCGCGGTCGAACAACTGGGCCTCGGAGGACACGCGCGACCACCGCGCCCCCAGTGTGCGCGGTCCGGCCTCGCCGCGGTGCGGGTGCTCCAGCACCACCGCGTTCGACTTGCCGGCCGTGCCCGTGGCCGCGTTGAACTCGGTGCGCCATGCGGACCCGAACGCGTGCGGATTGGCCAGCGTCAGGCCGCGCGTGATGCCGACGGGGTCCTCGCGGTAGTTGCCGGCGACCCACCAGCCGAGGCCGAGGAAGTTGCGCTCGGTGAAGCTCATGGCGCCGTACACCCGGCCACCGCCACTCTCGAGGTTGATCTCGGGATTGGTGCTCCAGCGGTCGCGCGTGTGGAACTCGAGTTCCACCGAGTCGCCTCGCGGGCGCACCAGCACGCTCTCGGGCGACAGGAACCGGAGGGCGCGCAACAGCCGCTCGCTCTCGGCGACCCGGCGCGGATCGAACGGATCGCCCTCGCGAACGAGCAGGCTGGCACGCACGGTGGCCGGCCGCGTCCGCACGTGCAGGCGGTTGGCCACCGAGTACACGCCCGAGAGCGGTCCCGGGGGCACCGGGTCCCAGATCTCGTGCGGCATCGCGCGCACGAGCGCCACCGGGCGGCCGCTCAGGTCGGCACAGGAGGCCACGCCGAATCGCCGCCACAGCGAACCGGCGACCACGCTGTCCGTGACGACGGCGTCGTCGGCGGCGGCGCCCGCGGGAGCCGGCCCCGCGGCGGCCTGCACGAGCAGCAGCAGCAGGACGGCCCGCGCGTGCGCACGCGCGGGCCGTCGCCACCGCATGCGCTCAGCGCCTGCCGACGCCGATGCGGTCACGTGCGAGCTGCGCCTCGTTGGCCTTGGGGAAGCGCCGGACCAGGTCCTCGAGCGTCGCGCGCGATTCCTGCGCCCGTCCGAGCCGCTCCTGCGAGAGCGCCAGTTTGTAGAGCGCGGCCGGCACGCGGTCGCTGCGCGGCCACTGCTCCCCGACGAGGACGTACTGTGCGGCCGCGCTGTCGAACGCCGCCTGCGCGAAGAAGCACTCCCCGACGCCGTACTGCGCGTTGTCGGCGAGGTCGGACTGGGGATGCCGCGCCAGCAGGTCGCGGTACCCCTGCAGCGCCATGGCATAGCGGCCCATGGTGAGGTCCTGGGTCGCCTGGTCGTACAGGGTGACGGCATCGGGGCCGGCCGCTCCCCCGCCGCCGCCTGCCGACCCCGTCGGCGGCAGGCTGGGCGCGGACCGAGCCGCCGTGATGCGCAGCTTCGCCATCACGTCCTCGAGCATGCCGTCGATGCGGGCCAGCGCCTCGCTGACCTCGCGGGCGCTGCTCGTCGAGGTGGCTCGCGTCGAGAGCACCAGGTCGCGCTGGGAGTCGAGTTCGCGGCGTGTGTCCATCAGGGTCTGCAGCGCCACCGCGTCGCGGGCGGCCAGCGTGTCCACCTGCGTGCGAAGGCTGTCGAGTCCGCCCTGCAGCCGCATCAGCTGGGGCGCATAGCAGCCGCTCGATCCCAGTCCGCCGGCGGCCGCCAGCAGGACCCACAGGACGGCGCGCAGGAGGGCCGCCGTCCCCCGGGAGGTGTGCGGGCTCACCGCGGCGTGAACTCGGCGCGGCGGTTGCGGCTCCACGCCGACTCATCGTGCCCCTCGACGGCCGGCCGCTCCTTGCCGAAGCTCACCGTGCTCATCCGGGACATGCCGATGCCGGCGTCGGCGAAGTACTGCTTCACGGCCTCGGCACGCCGCTCGCCCAGGGCCTGGTTGTACTCGACCGTGCCGCGTTCGTCGCAGTGGCCCTCGATGCGGATGTTGAGCGAGGGGTTGTCGCGCAGCACCCGGGCATTGGCGTCCAGCGCCGAGCGCGCGCCGTCGTCCAGGGCCCAGGAGTCGAGCGCGAAGTACACCGTCTGCATGCTGCGCACCAGTTCGGCCGCATCGGCCGCCGGAGCGGGCGGTGTGGCCGGCGGCGTCGGCGTCGGCGTGGGCGTGGGCGTCGGCGCCGGCGTGGTCACCGGCGGCGGCGGCGGGGTCTGCACCGCCTTCTTGGCGCAACCGGCCGCGGCCATCGCGAACGTCGCGAGCGCGGCGATCAGGAGCAGTCGGATATCGGGGCGCATGCCATCCTCCTTCGTCAGGGTCTGTCCGCGGCCGCGCTGATGAGGCGGGGCGACCACGCAGGTGAAAGGGCCCGGCGGCCCCCGGTGTCGAGCTTCCTCGGCGGCGATCCGTCGAGGTCGGTGATCCAGATGCCCTCCCGGCCGTCGCGGTCGGAGCTGAAGACCAGCTGCCGCCCGTCGGGGGACCAGCGGGGATTCTCGTTGCGGCCGGAGGCGACGACGCGCTGGACGCCGCTGCCGTCCGGACGGCAGGTATAGACGTCGAAGCCGCTCCCGGTCCGGGAGACGAACGCGATCCGGTCCCCGCGCGGCGACCAATCGGGGGAATCCGTGTAACTGATGTCGAACGTGAGCCTTCGCAGATTACCACCTTCGGAATCCATCACATAGAGCTGCGGCGTCCCGCTTCTGTCAGATGTGAACACGATCTCGCGGCCGGTCGGCGACCAACAGGGCGAGGTGTCGATACCGCGATGGTTGGTGAGCCGGCGCGGACTGCCGCCGCGCGCATCGAGCGCGTAGATCTCCGCGTTCCCGTCCTGGCTGAGCGTGCATACGATGCGCTGGCCGTCGGGCGAGTAGCGGCCGCTCGTGTTGAGTCCCGGGCGGCCCGACACGAGGAACGGGCGTCGGTCCTGCGGCGACATCACCCAAAGCTGCGGGCCGCCGCCGCGGTACGACGTGAACAGCAGCAGCGAGCCCTCGGGCGACCAGCCCGGCGACTGCACCAGCGAGCGGTCCTGCGTCAGCGCGCGCGCCCCGTGCCCGTCGGCGTCCATGACCCAGAGCTCCTTGTCGGCACCCTGCTTGACGATGAACGCGAGGCGCGTCGAAGCGACCCCGGCCTCCCCCGTCACGTGCAGCACGATGTCGTCGGCGAAGGCGTGCACCAGGCGGCGCCAGTCGGTGAGCGGGCCGCGGTACTCGCGCACCAGCACCGTCTTGCGGCCGGGCAGCTCGTGCAGTTCGCCGGTCAGCCGGACCGTGCCGCCCTGCAGCTGCCACTTGCCCGAGGTGAGGAACTGCGGCTGCAGGCCCGCACTGGCGCGCTCGTTCCAGCTGCGCTGCACGCGGAAGACCGGCGAGCGCTCCAGGTCTCCGGCCAGCACCTCGTCGGCCTCGACGCTGGTGACGCGAGCGTTGCGGTCCCCGGCGGGCGTGAACGAATCGCACCGGATCGGCAGCCGCTGAGCGGCGCCGCTCTGGATGTCGATGCGCACCTCGGCCGGCTGGGCGGAGGCGAGGGAGGCGAGCAGCAGCAGTGCGGGCACGGCGAGGTGTCGAGTGGTCATTCAGTTCCCCGTGTACTCGAATCCGAAATGGATCCCGAGTTCGTTGGCGGCGTAGCCCGCGGGAAGCGGCGGCAGGCGGCGCGTGATGGCGACGGCACGCAGGGCGGACTGGTCGAACCAGGCGTTGCCACTGGCCTCGGTGACGCGCGCGTCGCGCACGGAGCCGTCGCGCGCGATGCGGAAGCGCACGACGACGCGCGTGCCGGCGGGCACCCCGGCGGGCGCCGACCACTGCGCCGCGATCGCCTGGCGCACCTGCGCCAGGTAGTAGGCGAAGGCGAAGTCGGGGCTGTCCGAGCCCACCTGAGCGCTCAGCCCGGGCACGCCGGTGCTGGCGTACGGCAGGACCGAGGCGGTCTCGGCGGGCGGCGTCTCGGCGGGCGGCGCCGGACGGGCCGGCGCCGGGCGCGGATCGGGCTTCGGCTCGGGCTTCTTCTCGCGCGGCTTCTCCTTCGGAGGCCGCTCGATGCGCACGCCCTCCGGCTCGGCCGGCGGCGGTTCCGGCGGCCGGGCGGGCGCCACGCGCTCGCTCGGCAGCGAGGCCGCGTCCACGAGCGCCACCTGCACCGCCTCGGGGCCGGCCACCGAGAGGGTCGAGACGGGCCGCACGAGGAACAGCACGACCACGATGAGCGCGTGCACCGCGCCCGAGACCAGCAGGTCGGAGCGCATCAGCGGCTCCGGGCGGGCGGCTCGGTCACCAGGCCCAGTTGCACGACCCCCACGCGGCGCATGCGCGCGATGTAGTCCACGATGGTGCCGTACGGCACGCTCTGGTCCGCCTTGAGGAACACCGGGCGGTCCTTGGCGTTCGCGCGCGCCAGCGCATCCTCGAAGCGCGCCGGCGCCACGATGTCGGGGCCGATGGCGAGCGTGAGGTCGCCGCGCACGCTGATGACGAGTCCGTCCTTCATGTCGAGCCCCTGGCTCGACACCTTGGGCAGGTCCACCTCGAGCCCGCCCTCGAGGAACGGGGCCGTCACCATGAAGATGATCAGCAGCACGAGCACCACGTCCACGAACGGCGTGACGTTGATCTCCGCCATCGGGCGCCGGTGGCCGCCGCCGATCATCATCGGAGTTCGGCTCCGAGCAGCCGGTCCACGAACTCGCTCGAGAACTGCCCGGCCCGGTCACCGAAGTCGCGCAGCCGGCCGAGGCAGTGGTTGTAGCCGATGACGGCGGGGATGGCCGCGGCGAGGCCGGCCACCGTGGCGATGAGCGCCTCGGCGATGCCCGGCGCCACCACCGCCAGCGTCGCGGAGCCCTGCGCGCCGATGTCGATGAACGCCACCATCACGCCCCACACCGTACCGAGCAGCCCCACGAAGGGCGCGACGCTGCCGGTGGTGGCGAGGAAGCCGACATGCCGCTCGAGCCCGGAGACCTCGTCGGTCGCCGCGCGGTCCATGGCGCGGTGCGCCAGTTCCATGCGGGCCTCGCGCGGCACCTTGTCGGCGGGCAGCTGCTCGAGCGTGCGCTGGCCGACGAGCGCGGTGCGCGCCAGCACGCTGCCCGCATGCTGCTCGGCGATCAGCCGGCAGTCGGCGGTGTCCGGCAGGCGGCGCCACGCGGTGAGGAACGAGGCGTCCCGCAGGGCGACGCGCTGGTAGAGCCGCAGCCGGTTCCACAGCACCGCCCACGTGTAGACGGACTGAGCCAGCAGCACCAGCAGGACGAACTTGGAGAACAGGCTCGCGTGTGCGATCAGCTCCGGGATGCTGGCGCGGCCGCCGGCGCCCATCTGCAGCAGGATGTGGCCATGCTCCATCGGCTTCACCTTCCTTGTGAAGTCGGGCCGGATCCTCGCGGGCCCGGTGGCACGTGGAGCGCTCACCGGGAGCGGGAACGCCCGCGGGAGGAGCCACGCTGGTCTCTGGGGAGAGTGGCGCCACGCTAGCACACGCCCACGGGGCGCCCAAGCGGAACCGCAGGCGGAATGCGGCTTCCCGCGATGCGGGAGCCTCCGGACACGCAGGATTTTCCCCGGCCTGACGCCTCGGGTCCGGCCGCCGACTAGAGTCTTGTCCGCATCGTCGTGACTCCCGCTCGCCACCTCCCGCTCGCCCACCGAGGATCCGCCGTGCCCCGAGCCCTGTTCACGTTCGCCGCTGCCGCCCTGCTCGCCGGGCTCGCCGCCGCGCCCGCCACCGCCGGCCCGATGGTGGCACCGGCCTTCTCGGTCAAGTCGCTCGAGGGCCGCACCGTCCGCCTGTCGGACCTGCGCAACAAGCCCGTCGTGCTCGACTTCTGGGCGACCTGGTGCGGACCCTGCCGCATGAGCATGCCGCACCTCGACGCCATGCAGACGCGCTACGCCAAGCAGGGACTCACGGTCATCGGCCTGTCGGTGGACGAGGCCGGCCCGGCGCCGGTCAAGCGCTACGTCCAGAAGGCCGGCCTGCGCTTCACGCTGGCGATGGCGAACGACGATGTGCTCGAGGCCTACGGGCCCATCCGCTCGATCCCGACCACGTTCTTCATCAACCGCAAGGGCGAGATCGTCCGG
>CAZMQP010000076.1:1006-9571 GCA_964568385.1 uncultured bacterium | reverse complement strand
GCTCGGTGAACTTGACCGCATTGCCGATCAGATTGGCGAGCACCTGGCGCAGGCGGAGCGGATCCACGACCACCGAACCCGGAAGGTCGGGCGGCACGAT
Organism: uncultured bacterium; assembly: GCA_964568385.1. Taxonomy (GTDB): domain Bacteria; phylum Eisenbacteria; class RBG-16-71-46; order RBG-16-71-46; family RBG-16-71-46; genus CADEFY01. The sequence goes on along the minus strand of CAZMQP010000076.1, from coordinate 9,471 downwards.
CAGGCGCAGGTCCAGTCCCTTGGCGTGGGCGCGCGCCGTGAACAGATCCGCCACGCTCTCGAGAATGGGCCGCAGCTCGATGTCGAGCGGGTCCAGCGTGAGATGCCCGGCTTCGATCTTGGACAGGTCGAGCACGTCGTTCAGGATGCCGAGCAGCGACTGCGCGCTGTGGTGCGCCGTCTCGACGAAGTCGCGCTGCTCACCCTCGAGCTTCGTGTCGCGCAGCAGCTCCAGCATGCCGAGCACGCCGTTCAGGGGCGTGCGGATCTCGTGGCTGGTGTTGGCGAGGAACTCGCTCTTCATGCGGCTCGCGATGTCCGCCTGCTCACGGGCGAGCTGCAGTTCCCTCTGACGCTCGGCCAGCCGGAGCAGATTGAGCTCGGCGTGGATGAAGTCGAGGTGCACCCGGGTGCCGGCCATGGCCACGAAGAAGGCGAAGAGCCCGACCATGCCCGCCAGGGCGCGCGCCTCGGGTTCGGGCTGCAGCGCCAGCCACAGTGCGCAGGGCAGGGCGAGCACGAACTGGAAGGCGACGAACAGCCGCCGTGAGGGGGACAGCGAGATCGTGCCGCCGGCCATGACGCCGGCCGTGGCGATCAGCGTGAGTGTCGTGGAGGGGTCGAGGCGGAACTGCATGACGATGGACACGACCATCGCGCTCCAGGCGCCGGCCGCACCCAGCGTGAACACGCAGAACCAGCGCCGCCAGACGACGGGATCCCGCGCGTAGAGCACGCCGAAGCGCACCGCGAGCGCCACCCGCAGTCCCGCGAAGATCAGCAGGAGCACCGCGCACATCGACAGCTCGCGTCCGTTCTGCCGCATCACCGGAGTGAGCAGGGTGATCAGCAGCATGAGGCCCAGATACCCGATGCTCGCCGCGATGGAGCGCTTGGCGAGCGCCAGGTCCACGCGTGCGCGCAGCCGTTCGGCTTGCGCCTTCGATGGGGGCATGAGGTCGGGCGAGCGGCGTGGGTCCTTCAAGCGGGCATCCTCGTGCAGGGATTCGCGGTCAGCCGAGGGGTGCGGCGGAGGGGCGCCGAAGGATCGGGAGTCCCTCACAGCATCGGCATCCGGAGGCCGGTCCTGAAGGTGCCGGCCGCATTCCGGGGCTCGGATCGTGCGGCCCCGGGTGGGAGCCTCCTCCGGGCGCCGGCCTCCGGCCCTCGCAATCGCGCGCGAATGCGCCGGCTAGCTTGAGCGCCTGCGGCGCGTGGCTGGCGGTGCGGCCGCAGCGAGGCGGCGCCCGGCCGGCTTGCGCCGGGGGGGTGGAGGCGCTGGGGCGGCACTCGGCGCGCGGCGGCGGCCCGCAGCCGCGCTGGCCGGCCGCGCCACCGCCTTCATCAGGCGCGCGTGCGGCAGCGTGTTGAGCACATCCTCGCGCGTGAGGCCGGCGCGCCTCGCCTGGAACACGCCGAAACGCAGGTTCTCGAGGTGCGTGGTGGCGTGGGCATCGGTGTCGATGACGAAGCGGCAGCCGAGTGCATGCGCTCGCCGGGCGTCGGTGTCGGAGAGGTCGAGCCGGTCGGGCGAGGCGTTGATCTCCATGGCCACGCCGTTGGCGGCGGCCGCCTCGGCGACGCGGTCGAGATCGAAGGGGACGCCCTCGCGCGAGCCGATCAGCCGGCCGCGCGGGTGCCCGAACGCGTGCACATGCGGGTGGTTCACGGCGGCGAGCGCCCGCGCCGTGGCGGCCTCGGGATCCATCTCGAAGCGCGAGTGGATCGAGGCCACCACCCAGTCGAGCAGCGCCAGGGTCTCGTCGTCGAGGTCCAGGCGGCCGTCGGCGAGGATGTCGACCTCGATTCCGTGCAGGATGTGCAGGTCGGGGAAGCGTTCGCGCAGGGCGGCGATCTCGCCGACCGAACGCCGCACGCGCGCCTCGTCGAACCCGCGCGCCATCGCCAGCGCCTTCGAGTGCTCCGTGATGGCGATGGTCTCGAGTCCGCGGTCGAGCGCGGCATGGGCCATGGCGTCCAGCGTGTCGCGGCCGTCGCTGCGGGTGGAGTGCATGTGCAGGTCCGCGCGCAGGTCCTCGAGTTCGACCAGGCGCGGCAGCCTGCCGGCGCGCGCGAGCTCGATCTCGCCGAGCCCTTCGCGCAGCTCGGGCGGGATCCAGGCCAGGCCGAGCGCGCGGTACACGTCCTCCTCGGTGCGCGCGGCCACGACGCGCTCGCCTTTCGTGAGGCCGTACTCGTTGAGCGACAGCCCCTGGTCCTGGGCGATGCGGCGCAGCTCGATGTTGTGGGCCTTGGAGCCGGTGAAGTAGAGCAGCGCCGCGCCGGCGCTCGCCTCGGGCACGAGCCGCAGGTCCGCCTGCAGGCCGGCGCCGAGGCGCACCGAGGACTTGGTGTCGCCGCGTCCGAGCACGTCCGAGACCGACTCGTGCGAGATGAACGCGTCCATCACCTCGCCGGGGTCGCCGCCCGTGACCAGCACGTCCACGTCGCCGACCGTCTCGCGCCGGCGGCGGAACGAGCCCGCGAGCTCGACCGTGCGCACGCCGCGCACAGCGCGCAGGCGCTCGGCGATGGCATGCGCGAGCGGCCACGCGCGTGCGAGCAGCATGCGGCCCTCGGTCTGCGACGCGGTGGCGAGCGCCTTGAGCACGTTCTGCTCCACCTTCTCGCCGAATCCGGGCAGGTCGCGCAGGCGCCCATCCTTCGCCGCCTTCTCGAGCGCCGCGCGGTCGCGGATACCGAGCGTTTCGAACAGCGTCTTCACACGCTTGGGCCCGAGCCCCTGCAGCTCCGTGAAGCCGGCGACCTCGTCGGGGATGCGGGCGCGCAGCTCCTCGAGCATGTCGGTGCGGCCGGTCGTCGTCAGGTCGCGGATGCGCGCCGCGAGGTCCTTGCCGATGCCCTTGAGCGCCTCGAGCCCGCCCGGCTCGGCCCCCAGGGCGGCGGCGCTCTCGCCGAGCGTCTCGATGACGCGGGCGCCCTCGCGGTAGGCGCGCACCCGGAACGGGTTGGCGCCGTCGATCTCGAGCAGTGTGGCGATGCGCTCGAGCGTGCGGGCGACCTCGGCGTTGGTCATCGCAGGGCCTTCACGCGTTCGAGGAAGGCGGCCTCGTCGATGACCTCGATGCCCAGCCGCTGTGCGTCCTCGAGCTTGGAGCCGGCGCCGGGGCCCGCCACCACGAGCGTCACCTTCTTGGAGATGCCGCCCGCGATCCGGGCGCCGGCACGCTCCGCGAGCCGCTGGGCGTCGGGCCTCGGCATGCTCTCGAGTCCTCCGGTGAACACCATGATCTCGCCCTCGAGCGGCCGCGGCCCCTGGGGGCGCGCATCCGCCTGCGGCCGCACGCCGGCCTTGGCGAGCCGCTCGAGCACCTTGCGATTGCGTGCGCTCGCGAAGAAGGCGGAGACGCTCGCCGCCACCTCGGGCCCGAGGCCGTGGATGCGCTGGATGTCCTCGTCGCTGGCCTCGGCCAGCCCGTCGAGCGAACCGAAGTGCCCGGCGAGCATGCGCGCCACGGTGTCGCCCACGTGGTCGATGCCGAGCGCGAACAGGAAGCGGTCGAGTCGCGGTCGCTTGCTGGCCTCGATCGCGGCGAGCAGGTTCTCGATGGACTTCTCGGCGAACCCCTCGAGCGAGGCGAGGTCGATGGGGGTGAGGTGGTAGAGGTCGGCGAGGTCGCGCACCAGCTTCCTGTCGATCAGCTGCTGCACCGTGCGGCCGCCGAGCCCCGTGATGTCCATGGCGCCGCGCGACACGAAGTGCGCGATGTGGCCCTCGAGCTGGGCGGGGCACGCGAGGCCGTTGGTGCACAGGTGCGCGGCGCCCGAGCGCTCCACCGGAGCGGCGCACACGGGGCACTTCGCCGGCAGTTCGAACCGGCGCGTGCCCTTGGGCCGCCGTTCCACGAGCACCTCGACCACCTCGGGGATGACGTCGCCGGCCCGGCGCACGCGCACCCAGTCGCCGATGCGGATGTCCTTGCGGTCGAGCTCGTCCTGGTTGTGCAGCGTCGCTCGCGACACCGTGACGCCCGAGACGTCCACCGGCTTGAGCTGGGCGACGGGGGTGAGCTTCCCGGTGCGCCCCACCTGCACGACGATGTCCTGCACCTGCGTGACCTCCTCGCGCGGCGGGAACTTGAACGCCACCGCCCAGCGCGGCGAGCGCGAACGCATCCCCAGGCGCTGCTGCGCCGCACGGTCGTCCACCTTGAGCACGATGCCGTCCACTTCATAGAGGAGCGCGTCGCGCTTCGCGCCGAGCTCGGCGTGGAATCGCAGGGCCTCGTCGAGAGTGGCGCAGCGGCGCACGTCCTGCTCGACGTGGAAGCCCCAGCCGCGCAGCGCCTCCAGCATGGCCTGCTGCGTCGGCAGTGGGTGGGCCTCGGCCTCCATGACGTCGTAGGCGTACAGGTCGAGGCGGCGCGAGGCGGTGATCGCGGGGTCGAGCTGGCGCACGGTGCCGGCCGCGGAGTTGCGGGCGCTGGCGAACGGCTCCTCGCCGGCCTCGATCAGGCGCTTGTTGAGCGCGTCGAACTCGGGCAGCGGCATCAGCGCCTCGCCGCGCACGGCGATCCGCCCGCGCGGCGCCCCGGCGGGGCCGTCGTCGCGCAGCCGCAGCGGCACCGCACGAATCGTGCGCACGTTCTCGGTCACGTCCTCACCGGTCTCGCCGTTGCCGCGCGTCGAGGCACGCACCAGCACGCCGTCCTCGTACACGAGCTCGAGGCTCAGGCCGTCGAACTTGGGCTCGGCCATGTACGCCACGTCACCGGCGAACAGCCCCTCGTCCACGCCGAGGACCTTGCGCACGCGCGCGTCGAACTCGCGCACCTCGTCCTCGGCCATCAGCGAGTCGAGCGACAGCATCGGGCGCACGTGCTTCACCTTCTTGAAGCCCTTGCGCAGGCCGCCCGAGACGCGCTGGGTGGGGGAGTCGGGAGTTCGCAGCTCGGGGAACTCGCGCTCGAGCGCCTGCAGTTCCCGGAGGAGCCGGTCGTAGGCCGCATCGGACACGCTGGGGCGGTCGAGCACGTAGTAGCGGTGGTCGTGTTCGCGGATCTCGCCGGCGAGCGCCTCGATCCGCTTGCGGGCCTGCTCGCGCGTCATGGCTCAGGCCTGTGCGAGCACGAGCAGCCGCGCGAAGTGCGCGTCGCTGAGCGGCATCACCGAGAGTCGCGAGATGCGCACCAGCTCGGTGGTCCGCAGCACGCGGTCGCTCTTGAACAGGGCGAGCGGCACGCTCTGGGGCAAGGCGCGAAGGGGCTTGAGCTCCACCACGACGCGCCGCGCGTCGGCCATCTCCGGGTCGGGGTAGGGGCCCTTGCTCACCGTGGCCAGTCCCACCGCGCGCTTCTCACCACCCGTGTGATACACGACGACGGTGTCGCCCTTGGCGATGTTCCTCAGGTGGATCAGGGCCAGCGCGTTGGAAACCCCCGACCAGACCGTCCGCTTGTCGCGTGCGAGGTCGGCGTAGGAGTATTCACCCGGTTCCGTCTTGAAGAGCCACGCGGCCATGGCGCAAGGGTAGCGGCCGCTTCCCACGCGCCGCAACCGGCACCCGGGGAGTCCGACATGACGCTCGAGACCCTGAGACTGGCTGCGCTGTGGTCCCTGGCCCCACTGCTGCTGGCTTTCGCCGACACGCCGCTCCGCACGTGGGGGCAGCGCTACCGCGTGCACCGCTGGGGAGAGCGGCTCGTGCTGTTCAGCATCGAGCTCAACCTGCTCATGCTGTGGCTGCTCACCCGCTTCGTCATCGGCCACGACGTGGCGCTGGTGCCGCCGGTCGCCGCCAGTGCGCTGGCCGCCGTGGGCGTGCTGTTCATGTGGGCCGGCGCCGGACTCGCCGTGTGGGGCAAGCTCGCGCTCGGGCATCACTTCACGGCCTCGTTCGCGATCAAGCAGGACCATGCGCTCGTCACCACCGGCCCCTACGCGATCACCCGCCATCCGATCTACACGGGGCTGCTCGTGATGGCGCTGGGCGGGGCGTTCGCGCTCGACAGCCTGCTCACGCTCGGCTTCGCCCTGCTGCTGGTGATGCCGCTGTGGTTCCACACCGCGATCGAGGAGCCGCTGCTGGTTCAGCACTTCGGTGACGCCTACCGGCTCTACCAGGCGAAGGTGCCGCGCCTCATCCCCGGGTGGCGCCCGTCGGGACCGCGGGCGGCGGCCCGCTGACCCCCGCGCGGCGGGACCGCCTCAGGGCCACACCGCGCTCGCCACGCTGACGAACGAACCGTCCGGCTCATCGCTCATGCGATAGCCGAGCCGGCGGCCGGCGCCCGGTTCGGCGCACCGCAGCATGCAATAGGTGGGCGCGAAGCCGCAGATGCGCGTGGCGTCGTCGCCGGCCGCGATGGCGGCGAACCAGCCGTCGGCGTCGCCCGCGAGCGCCGCCGCGAGCGCGGCCTCGTCCACCTGGCGGACGGCCTCTCGCGTCGCCTCGTCGAGCGGCGGGTCGCCGAACCGTGGCCCGACATGCGAGAAGTCCACGCCCGCCACGTACATCGTGCGGCCGCCCAGCGCCTTCTCGGCCTCGCGCACGGCCGTGATGAGGCCCTCGAGCACCTCGTCCTGGCGCGGCGTGCGCTGCTCGTCGAGCAGCGTGTGGAAGCCGCCGCACAGGATCGGCACCAGCGTCCACGGCCGGCCGCCGAGGCGCCGCTGCAGGTAGAGCAGCGGGAACTCGATGCTGTGCTCGTCGCGGTGCGCGAGCTCGCCATGATAGGCGGCATCGCCGAGCGCGGCGGCGATCCGGTCCACGAACGCGGTGTCGGTGGGGACCTTGCCGAGCGGCGTCTGGAAGTCCTTGCGGGTGAGCGCCACGCGGTCGCCGTCGAGTTGGTGACCGGTGCCGAACACGATGACGCGCAGCGGCTCGGCCGCGCCGCCGCCCAGCGACTCGAAGGCGCTCGCCATGAGCGCACCCTCGCGGCGCACGTCGAGGTGCGGCGCCAGGATGGCGCGCGGCAGCGCGGCGGCGGGGCCCGCGGCGCCTTCGCGCGCGGCCGCTTCGGCGAAGTGGGCGTCGAGGAACGCCTCGAGCTCGGCGCGGTCGGCCGGATAGGCGTGGCCCTCGAGCGCGGCGGGGCGGACGCCGAGCGCATGGTAGTGCGCGCGCACCTCGGCGGCGGCCTTCTCGAAGCGCGGCGATTCGAGCAGCAGCATCTCGTCGAGCTGGGCGATGAAGTCGCGCACCATGTTGCCGACCCGCATGTCCTTGCTCTCGGACATCACGGCGGCGGTGATGTCGGTGAGCGACACCGTGCCGTCGAGCAGCTGCAGGATGGGCAGCGCCTCCATGCCCAGCACGGGCGTGCCCTGCACGACCCCGAGCGGGTCCTGCACCGCGATCAGCTCGCGCCCCTCGTGCCGGACGGGCATCAGCAGCACGCGCCGCAGCCGCGGGTACTCGGGCAGTTCGGCGGCGCTCTCGCGCACCACGCCCGGCGGCAGGATGATGCGCGGCTTGTCGTCGGACGGCGGCTCGCCGCCGGGGAGGATGATGCGCGCCGGGCGCGCGGGTTCGTCGGGTCCGAGGACCATGGCCGGTGGGCTCCGCGTCAGAGGGGGGGAGGACTCGTCCGGGGCAGTCTAGTGCCAAAGCCGCGATCCGCGCATCCGCGCCGCCCGGCCGCCCGTGGGCGCACGCTGGGCGGCGTGCATCCGGCTGCGGCATGGTCCATAGTCCCCGCTCCATGACCACTGCGGCGATGACCAAATTGCTCGAGTCCTACCTCACCGGGCTCGAGGGCGATCCCGGATTCTGGCGGGGGGAGCGCGACGGCGTGCCGGTGTTCGTGTTCAGCGACGACGAGCACGACCGGATGCGGCTGATGGCGCCCATCGGCGTCGTCGAGGAACTCGACGCCGACCTGCTGCACGTGCTGCTGCAGGCCAACTACGACCGCGCCCTCGACGCCCGCTACGCCATGCGCGGCCGCGAGCTGTGGGCAGTGGTGGTGCACCCGCTGGCCACGCTCGCCACCGACGACCTGCCGTCGCTGTTCGACCAGCTGGTCACGCTGGTCAAGAACACGGGGTCCTCGTTCGCCTCGACCGAACTCGTGTTCCGGTCGCTTCCCGACGACATCGTGCTCGAGGCCGCCGACGACGAGGACGACGACGAGCCGGACGACGAGGACTCCGACGATGACTTCGGCGGCCGCCGCGAGGGCCGCGAAGGGCGATGAACCCGGCGGACGGCGCGGTTCCGGCGATCGCCATCGACGTGCGCGTGGACCGCGGCACCGCCCTGCCCGGCCGCGTCTGGTGCGCCGAGCGCCCGCGCGGACTGGTCGCCATCGTCCACGGCCTCGGCGAGCACAGCGGGCGCTATGCGGCGCTCGCCTCCAAGCTGGTCGGCGCTCGCTTCACCGTGGTGGCGCTCGACCTGCCCGGACACGGCGAGACCACCGGGCCGCGCGGCGACTTCCTGTGGACGCAGGTGCGCGACCAGGTCATCCCCGCCATGTTCACGGCCCCGCGCGGTATGCC
>CAZMQP010000076.1:0-996 GCA_964568385.1 uncultured bacterium | reverse complement strand
TGGATCACGCGCTCACGCGCCCCAAGCCGATCTCGGCGCTGGTGCTGAGCGCGCCGGCGCTGCGCACCTCGATGCCGCCGTGGTGGAAGCTGGCGCTGGCGCAGGCGGCGCGCGTGGCCTCGCCCGCGGCCGGATTCCCCAACGGGCTCGACCCCGAGGGGCTGTCGCGCGACGCCGAGGTCGTGAGGGCCTACCGCGACGATCCGCGCGTCCACGACCGCATCAGCCCGCGCGTCTACTTCGCGTTCCTCGAGGCGCAGGTGCGGTGCCGGCGTGAGATCCAGGCGCTGCAGCCGCCGACGCTGGTGCTGCAGGGCATGGCCGACCGCCTCGTGGACCCCAAGGGCGCGCTCGACGTGTTCGGCGCCGCGCCGCACGGCCGCATGCGATTCGTGACGCTCAAGGACACCTACCACGAGTTGTTCAACGACACGGGCCGCGAGGCGGTGCTGCGGGACCTGATCGCCTGGCTCGACGCGGCGGTGGTGGTGTGAGCGCCGCCGGCTCCGTGACCTCGGTGCGCACCGGCCGCGTGCGCCCGCTCGCGATGCCGGCGTGGGACCGCACCGGCGAGCCGGCCTGGTCCACCGCGTTCATCAAGGACGCGCGCGAGGGCCCCGTCCACGTGGGCGCCCTCGGGCTCGAGGGCGACGAGCAGGCCGACCGCAAGCACCATGGCGGCCCCGAGATGGCGGTGCTCATGTACGCCGCCGCGCACTACGAGGCGTGGCGCACCGAGCCGGGGCTGGCGGAGATGGGCCCTGGCGGGCTCGGCGAGAACCTCACCGTATCGGGCTTCGACGAGACGAGCGTGTGCGTGGGCGACGTGCTCGCGGTGGGCGGCTGCGTGCTGCAGGTCTCCTCGCCGCGCGCGCCCTGCAACTCGATCTCGCGCCGCTGGAACGATGCGACGCTGCTGCGGCGCGTCACCGAGCGCCTGTGGACCGGCTGGTACCTGCGCGTGCTCGAGCCGGGCGCCGTGCGGGCGGGCGATGC
>CAZMQP010000075.1:0-9597 GCA_964568385.1 uncultured bacterium | reverse complement strand
CGGGGCGTGCGGCGCGCCATCGCGGCCGAGCCGCGTCAGGCGGAGCGCCGCCGGGCCGCCCGCGGCGGCCTCGCTCCAGGCGAGCCAGTGGCCGCCGTCCCCGTCGGGGAGCAGCACGGCATCCAGCCGCTCGGGTGCGCGCGCCAGCAGCAGCGTCGTGACCCACGCCATCGCCCACATCCACGCCGCGACCATGCCGCCTCCTCCGGCGGGGCCGACGCCGGTTCACGTCCGGGAGTCTCGGCGGATGGGGCGGGGGGCTGAAGCCATGGCCCGGAAACGGCGGGACCCCGCGCACTCGCGTGGAGCGTGCGGGGTCCCGGGAGAACCGTGCCGGTGCGTCAGTAGACGATGTGGTCGAGCACCACGAGGAACTGGTTGCCGCTCTTCTCGTCGTAGCGGGCGATGCCCACCTTGGCGCCGGCCTCGCGCGCCATGTAGGCCTGCACCGTGGCCATGTCCTTGAGGTCGATCTTGCCCTCGACCGAGTCCACCAGCAGGTCCACGGCCGCGCGCGTCGCCACCATGCTCTCGGGCGCGATCCACGTGCCGAAGTGCCCGCTCATGTCGTGCTCGGCGATGATGCGCTTGTTCTCGCTGTTGATGAACGCGATGTCGCCGGCCTTGCCGGGCGGGATCTGCACGCCGAGCGCGCCCGGGTAGCCGTGCGTCGGGCTCGGGCAGCACTGCTCGGGCACGTAGCCCTTGCCGGTCGTGAGCACCGACTTGATGAGCGGCTCCTGCATGCCGCAGTTGGTCGAGAAGAACGCCGTGCCGGCGCCATGCTTGCCGATCTGCCGCGGCACGTCCTCGAGCACGAACTGCTGCGTCGCCGGCAGGCCGCCCTCGGCCATCGGGTCGGGGGCGGTGACGAACTCGAACTTCATCCCGAGCTTGTCGGCCGTCTCCTTCATGATGTCGCGGCGGCGGGCGAGCAGCTCCTGCGACATGTGGCGCGGGAACGAGTAGTGCACGAACGTCGTCGCACCCATCGCCTTGGCCTCTTCGAGGATGGTGCGGCCGCGGTTGAGCTGGTCCGGCATGATCGCCAGGTCGGCCACCTCGTTGACGAGCGGCGGATCCTCGTGCGGCTCGATGAAGGCGATGAGGATGTCGGGGCGCTGCTCCTTGATCTTGCGCGCGGCGGCGACCGAGCCCGGGATCGCCTGGCTGACGACGATGACCTTGACCTGCGGGTCGGCGGCCAGCCCGGTGAGCTGCGCGATGACGGTCTCCTGCTCCTGCATGAAGTTGTCGGGGTAGGTGACGTGCTTGACGCGGTCGCCGTACTTGGCGGTCACCTGCTCGCCGGCGCGGAACTCCTCCTCGTTCTGCGACACCGTGCCGGTCATGATGCCGATCTTGAAGCCGTCGGCCGAAGCCGTCGCGGCCGGCTTGCCGCTGCTGCAGCCCGCGGCCGCGAAGGCGAGCGTGGCGAGCAGGGCGAGCGTGAGGCGCTTGAGACTCATCGGGACTCCTCGCTGGGCCGGCACGCGCGCGCGCCGGCGTGGGTGGTGGGGTCGGACGCGCCGACTCTAGCATGGGGACGCACGCCCCCGGCGATGCGTGACGAGGGCTTCACAGGCTCCTATCCTGAGCGCCTCATGAGAGTCCCCGCCCCGGTCCTCGCCACGGCCGCGTTCGCCGCCGCGGTCGCCGCACTCACGTTCGTGCTCGCGCCGCGGCTGCTGCCCGGTCTGCGCGCCCCGGCGTCCGGCCCGGCCGTGACCCGCCCCTCGCTGCGGCTGCTCACCGCCTGGGTCGCGGGCGGACCGCTGGCCGACGAGGACCTCGAGGGACGGCCCGCCCTGTTCGTGCTCGTGGACGACACCGACCCGGCCGCGGAGCCCGCGCTGCTGGCGGCCGAGCGATGGCATCTCGCGTTCGCGCCGCACGCGCGCATCGTCGCTGTGCACGTGCCGCGCTACGCCTTCGCCGCCGACACGGCGGTGGCGGGGCGACTCGCGCGCCGGCTGTCGCTCACGCTGCCGGTGGCGAGCGACGCCGGACTGCGGCTGTCCGCGGCGCTCGCCGCACGGCGCGACGCCCCGGCGTTCGCGCTGTTCGATGCGGACGGACGCGCCCTGGCCGGCGGGGGCGCGGACCTCGCCGGGCTCGAACTGTCGCTGCGCGAGTCGCTCGCCGCGGCCGATCCCCCGGTCACCCCGACCCCGTTCATGCCGCTGCCGCCGCTGCCCGCCTCGAGACGGCTCGAACTGGGGGCCGGCCTCGTCGTCGCAGGTCCCCTGGCCGGGCGGCGGGCGGGCGAGGAGCCGTTCTTCAGCGCCCAGTTCCGCTACCAGGAGCAGGGCCGCCCGGGCATCCCCCAGCCGGTGGGCCCGTGGCGGGTCGGGGCCGACGGCATCACCGCGCTGCGCGGCGGGGCGGCGCAGTTCGTGGCCATCCGCTATAGTGCCGGCCGCGTCGGCGTGGTGCTGAGCCCGCCGCCGCAGGGGGAGTCCCGCGTGTGGGTGCTGCGCGACGAGGCGTGGCCCGCCGAGGCGGTGCGGGGCCGCGACCTGACGACCGACGCCACCGGCGCCGTGTTCGTCGAGGTCCGCGAGCCGCGGCTCTTCTGGATCGACCGGGGCGGCGGCGAGCGCACGCTCAAGCTCTCGCCGGAGCGCCCCGGAGTCACGCTGCACGCGTTCGTCGAGTCGGACGCCGACGAGTCACGATAGGAGCATCGCGATGCCGCTGTGCGTGTACCTCTGCTATTCGCCCGCCTGCCAGACCAAGCTCGAGCGCTGGATGCCCACCGCCGAGGAGGGTGCCGGCGCGCACTTCGAGTGTCCGCGCTGCGGTGTCGTCATGCAGTGCGCGTGGACGGGCACCCAGGTGAAGACCCCGAATCTCAAGGACGCGAGCCAGTTCCCGACGCGCGGCTGAGTCAGGCCTCCGGGCCGGCGCCGCCGTCCGGTTCCGGCGTGCCCACGATCATCATCTGCAGCGCCGCGAGATGCCGTTCGGTCTCGCCGCGGTCGTCGGCCGAAGGCCGCATCTCGAGATAGCGCTCCAGCGACTGTGCCGCCTCGCGGTAGCGGTCGAGCTGGTAGAGCAGCAGGCCGCGGTCCCGCACCTCGATCGCGTCCTCCGGGTGCAGCAGCAGCAGCCGCTCCACCGCGGTGAGCGCCTGGTCGAAGCGGCCGGCCTTGAGGCAGGCGACCTTCAGGTTGAACAGCAGCCGAGCGATCATGTCGCGCTTGCCGATCGAGCGCGTCATCGCCTCGTCGAACTCCAGCACGCCGCCGGTCGAGCTGGCGAGCATGCGGCGGCAGTCCTCCTCGTGCACGCTGCCGCCGTGGTCGAACGGATCGAGCAGCAGGTCCTCGGGCAGGCCGGTCAGCCGCACGAGGAAGTGCCCGGGGAAGCCGACGCCCTCGAACGGCACGCCGATCCTCCAGCCGATCTCCATGAACAGGATGCTCATCGTGAGCGGGATGCCCTTGCGCCGCGCCATCACCGAGTGGAGCATCGAGTTCTCGGGGGCGTAGTAGTGTTGCACGTCGCCCTTGAACCCGAGTTCCTCGTAGAGGAAGGCGCGCAGGCGCGCCAGCCGCTGCAGGTGGTTCCACTCGGGGTCGAGGCGGTCGCGCAGCGTCCCGGCCCACTGCTCGAGGCGGGCCATCTCGGCCTCCACGTCGAGCGACGGCTCGGACTCGGCGGCGATCAGGAGCGCGGCGCGCGCGAGGTCGATCTCGGCCTCGGGGCGCCGGACCATCTCGGTGAACTGCTGACGGATCGGATCAGGGGATTGCATGCGCACTTCGGTCTCCCAGGATGAACGTTGGCTTGGAGCGGACCGAGGAGGGCTGCGGCGCGCACTGCTCGCGTGGTTCGGGACGCACCGCCGGGACCTGCCCTGGCGGCGGAACCGCGACCCCTACCGCATCTGGCTCAGCGAGATGATGCTGCAGCAGACCCAGGTCGCCACGGCCATACCTTACTACGAGCGGTTCCTCCGCCGGTTCCCGTCCGTTCCGGCGCTGGCCGCCGCGCCGCTCGACGACGTGCTGGCCGAGTGGGCGGGGCTCGGCTACTACCGCCGCGCGCGCTTCCTGCACGCGGGGGCCCAGGCCGTGGTGCGCGAGCATGGGGGTGTGGTCCCCTCCGATCCCGCCGTGTTCGGTGCGCTGCCCGGGGTGGGCCGCTACACCGTGGGCGCCGTGCTTTCCATGGGTTTCGGGACCGCGCTGCCCGTGCTTGACGGCAACGTGGCCCGCGTCCTCTCGAGGTGGGCGGCGGCGCCACTGGCCATGAGACGGCCGGCCGACGCCAAACGCCTGTGGGCCATGGCGGAAGCCCTCGTGCCTGGGGCCGGCTCGCGCGCCGGACGCCACCCCGAGGCCGGCGCCTGGAACGAGGCTCTCATGGAGTTGGGCGCCACCGTCTGCACCCCCAGGGCCCCCGCCTGCCCCGCCTGTCCGGTGCGGCGCTGGTGCCGGGCGCACGCCCTCGATCGCGTGCACGAGTTCCCGCCGGCGCCCGAGCGCCGCGCCGCCGAGTCGCTGCGCCGGGCCGTGGTGCGGATCGAGTCGCGCGGCCGTGTGCTGGTGGTGCGGCGCGAGGGGGCGCTGCTCGAGGGGCTGTGGGAGCCGCCGGGGGCGGACGTGCCCGAGGGCGCCGACGCGCGCGCCGCGCTGCGCAGGGCGCTGGCGGCGATCGGAGTGCGCGGCGTGCGGCTCGCGGACACGCGCGAGCGCGTGCATCACACCATCACGCACCGCCGCATCGAGGTGGAGGTGTGGCGGGGCACGCTCGGCGCCGCCCGCCCGCGGGCGAGCCGGCGGCGCGCGTGGGCCGAGCCGGGGTCGCGCGCCCTCGCGCTGACCGCACTGGCACGCCGCGTCGTCGCCGGCTGAGCGCCGCGGTCGCGAGGGCGCGGACGCCTCGGCTGGAGCGCCGGGCGGCGGCCGGATCCCGCGGACGGGGTGGGAGACGGGTTAGACGAGCTTCGCGTCGAGCGTGATGTCCGCCTTGAGCAGCCGCGAGATCGGGCAGCCGGCCTTGGAGCCGGCCACGACCTCGTCGAACTTCGCCTGGCTGATGCCCGGGACCGTGGCCTTGAGCACGAGGTGCGACCGGGTGACGGTCTGCTTGCCGTCCACCGGCTCGAGCGTGACCGTGGCGCTGGTCTCGAGCCGCGTCGCGGTGAAGCCGGCCTTGCTCAGCTCGGCCGAGGTCGCCATCGAGAAGCACCCCGCATGCGCGGCGGCGATGAGTTCCTCGGGCGTCGTGCCGGCGCCCGCTGCGCCCTCGAAGCGCTTGGCGAACGTGTAGGGCGTGCCCGTGAACGCGCCGTTCGCGGCGCTGACGATGCCCTTGCCTTCCTTCAGCGTGCCTTCCCAGACGGCGGTGGCGGTGCTCTGGATCATGTCGGGGATGTCCTTTCGAAGCGGAGAGGGTGGGTGGATCGCGGCACCGACAGGCTACACGAGCCAGCCCGGGAGAGGGCAGTCGGGCGCTCCGTGCGCAGGCGGCATCGGTTTGTCCCGCATTGGGATGGACGGGCGGGGGTGGTAGCCTTCCAACATGCACCCGCGACCGCGACCCATGACGCCGCATCCGCCCGCCGGGGGCGAGTCCCGGTGTCCGGCCGCGCCGCGATGTCGTCTCGAGGGACGGGCGTGAGCGGGACCCCCGTGACCGGCCGGCTCGGGCCGCTCACCCGGGAGGCGTGGACCCTGACGCCCCGCAGCGGCAGCGTGCGCGCCGTGACCCTGCGGTCGGCCATCACCACGGTGGGGCGCGATCCCTCGGCGGGGCTCGTGATCGAGGACGAGAGCGTCTCGCGCCTGCATGCCCGGCTCGACCGCGAGGAGGACCGTCTCTTCGTCACCGACCTCAAGAGCGGCCAGGGCACCACGCTCAATGGCGATCCCGTGCTGCGGGCCCCGATCCGCGCCGGCGACACGGTGGCCTTCGGGGCGGTCGCCTTCCGCGTGGACCGCCGGGTCGTGCCCGCCTGGAACCGCCTGCTGGCGCTGGCGGGCGCCGCGCTCGCGCTGGTGCTGCTCGTGTGGGGCGCGCTGCGACTGGCGCCCTGAACGCCGCCGCGCATCGGGGCCTTGCGAGCGCAGCGCCCGGACCGCGTGCGCCGCGGACGGCGGCGGAGCGGCCCCGGTGGGGGGTCCGATTCCGCGCCCTCGGGACTCGTGCCCTCGGTCGGGTTGAAATGCCGGCCCCGGTTTCGCACTATGCCGACTTGTCCAGTGGCCAGCGTGCACCCTCCCGCCTTTCGCGGGGCGGTGGACGCGAGCGGCTCGACCCCGGTGTGCATCGGATCCACGAAGCGCGCGGACGTCGGCCGGGCTTCCCTCCGGCCTCTCGAGGAGCGACTTGAGTTCCACGCACCTGCGTACGGCCACGGCCGCAGCGACCGATGTCGGGCGGCGGCGCCATGGCAACGAGGACAGCTACGACGTCTGGGTGTCCGACGGGAGCGACCGGGCCCATGCGGCGGACACGCTGCTCGTGGTCTGCGATGGCATGGGCGGCTCCAACGCCGGCGAGGTCGCCAGCCGTGTGGCCGTCGAGGCGGTGGTGCGCCTGTTCGCCGAGGACACCTCCGGCAACGCGCTGAAGGCGCTGCACCAGGCCGTGGAGGCCGCCAACGCCGAGGTGCACGAACTCGGCCGCTCTCGTCCCGACATGCAGGGCATGGGCACCACCTGCACGGCGGTCGCGATCCAGGGCGGCACGCTCACCTACGCCCATGTCGGGGACTCGCGCGCCTATCTCGTGCGCGGCGGCGAGATGCACCAGCTCACCACGGACCACTCGCTGGTCGCCCAGCTGGTCGCCCGCGGCCAGATCACCAGCGAGGACGCGCGCGTCGATCCGCGGCGCAACGTGGTCACGCGCAGCGTCGGCGTGGGACCCACGGTCGAGATCGACGCCGGCCGCCTGGCCGAGCCGCTGCAGCCGGGGGACACCATCCTCGTCTGCTCCGACGGCCTGCACGGCCAGCTGAGTGACGAGGAGATGGCCAAGCTGGCCTCGGACGGCTCGCTCGACCGCGCCTGCCGCACGCTCATCGCGCTCGCCAACGAGCGCGGCGGGCCCGACAACATCACCGTGGTGCTGGCGCGCCTCGAGGGCGATGGCGGTCTGGGGGCCGACGACGCGGCGCCCGCGGACGAGCCTGCGCCGGCCGGGGCGGATGCGGCCGGCGGCGAGCCCGCCCGCGGCGGGGGCCGCTGGCGCGCCGTGCTGATCGTGGCGCTGATCGTGCTGGTCGGCGGGCTGGTCTGGTACCTGCTGGGGCCCGGCCGCTGAACCGTAAGGCGTTCCGTGCCTTGTCCCCGCCTGAGTTTTCGCCCCTCTGACAGTCCCCGCGGGAGGGTTGGCTACCGTCACCCCCTGCTTCCCCGATGGCCGTCCGGACGGACGGACCACTCCCCCGGAACCACGGAGGTCGTGCTGATGTCACCTCGTCACCTGATCCGTTCGGCCGCGCTCGCCGCGTTCGCCGCATCCGCCCTCGGCTTCACGTCGGTCCTCGCGCTCGCCGGCGAGGGTCACGACCACAGCCACGACCATGCGCACGACGCCAAGGCCAAGACGACCGCCGCGACGGCCGCCGCCCCGGCCAAGAAGGCCATGGCGCCCGCCGGCGACGCGGTCGCCAAGGACCCCGCCGTGATGGCGGTGGATGCTCAGATCGCCGCCGCCAAGATCGACAAGAAGGCGGCCGGCTGGAAGACGCGCCTGCCGATGTTCAAGGCGGTCAAGTTCGACCCGGCCAAGCAGTACTTCGCCCGCGTCGCGACCACCGAGGGCACGCTGCTGATCAAGTTCTTCCCCGAGACCGCGCCGATGCACGTGACCAACTTCATGTACCTCACGCGTCTCGGCTTCTACGACGGCATCGTGTTCCACCGCGTCATCCCCAAGTTCATGGCGCAGGGCGGCTGTCCGCTCGGCACCGGCACCGGCGGCCCGGGCTATGGCTTCGCGGGCGAGCACACGCCGAAGCAGCGGCACAACCGTCCGGGCCTGCTGTCCATGGCCAACACCGGCCAGCCGAACTCCGACGGCAGCCAGTTCTTCCTGACGTTCGTGGCGACGCCGTGGCTCGACGACAAGCACACCATCTACGGCGAGGTCGTCGAGGGCATGGACGTGCTCAAGAAGCTCGAGGCCGCCGGCTCGCCGAGCGGTCAGACCACCAAGCGCATGGTGATGGAGAAGGTGACGCTCGAGGTGAAGTGACCCTCGGCCGACTCGACACGGGCCCCGGCGCCGAACGCGCCGGGGCCCGTTCGTCTGGAGCCCGGCCGGTCCGACGGGCGCATGACGCCGGCTCGTCCTCGTGGCATCCTGCCGGCGCCGCAAGGCGCATCCCGCGCCGAGGCGCATGGAGGCGTCATGGCTTCGGGTTCCCGCATCCCCTTCTCCGGCGTGCTGCTCGTGGTGCTGGGCGGCATCTTCCTCGCGGACCAGCTCGGTGCGCTCGATGCGGGTGGCGTCATCCGCACGTGGTGGCCGGCGGCCCTGGTGGTGGCCGGCCTGCTCAACCTGCTCGAGAAGCCGAGCACCCCGATCGGGCCGCTCGTGCTGCTCAGCGCCGGCACGGCGCTGCTGCTCGCGAACCTCGGCGTCGTGCGGCTGGCCGCGATCGGCCGGCTGTGGCCGCTGGCGCTGATCGCCATGGGCCTGCACATCCTGATGTCGAGAGGCGGCGGCGGGAAGGGCTGACGGCGGCTACCACCGCACCTGGAGTTCGGCGAGCACGCTGCGCGTGGCGGCCGGGATCAGGTGCGGCACGAGTTCGCCGCTCGAGTCGAAATCGAGGTAGCCGCTGGTCGCGTAGCGCCGGTCGAGCGCGTTGAGCATCCGCACGCGCAGTTCGACCGTGGCGCCGTGGACCGGCGGCCGAGCGACCGACGCCGACAGGTCCACCGTCGTCCGTGGCGCGATCGAGTTCGCCTCGGACTCGCTGTGGTCCACGAAGATGCGCCCCACCGGATGCACGTCGAGTCCCAGCGTCACGCCGCGGCGTGCGGCGCGCAGCGATGCGTGCGCCATCACGGCGGGGAAGAAGCCGAGGGCGTTGCCGTCGTACACCGCCTCGTCGGCCGGGGTCGGACCGTACTGCTCGCGGTAGCGGACGAAGTGATGGTCGGACAGCGTCGCGTTGGCCTCGAGCGTCCAGGCCACCTCGCCCGTGCGAAGCGAGGCGGCGCCGGCCAGCTCGAGCCCCTGGTGGATGGACCGCGCGGCGTTGCCGAGGATCGGGTAGCCGAGGTCGGTGTCGAACTGCCCCGCGTAGACGAGCTCGTCGCGGAAGTCCATGCGGAACGCGTTCGCCTGCACGGTCAGGCCGGGGCGCTCCCACGCGCCACCCAGTTCCCACGCCTGCACCCGCTCGGGGCGGATGAGCGGGTCGCGATAGACGCCGTTGGCCGGGTCCACCACGCGGTAGAGCGGCCGGCTGCCCACGCCCTCGGCGTCGTAGAGGTCGCGGAACGCGGGCTCGCGCGCGGCGAGCGACCACGAACCGGTCAGCCGCAGCGAGGGCCGCGGCGTCCATGCGGCCGCGAGCCGCGGCAGCCCGAAGTCGTAGCGCTGGTCGAACCGGATCGCGTCGAACCG
>CAZMQP010000074.1:8461-9616 GCA_964568385.1 uncultured bacterium | reverse complement strand
CAGCGGCAGGATCGGGAAGAGCTGCTTGACCGCCCAGTGGTCGGGCGCCGACTGGAACACCGAGAAGTTGCCGTAGTAGGTGTCGGCCAGCCCCTTCTCGAGCCCCTCGAGGTCGTCCGGGACGTACTCCATCTCGCGCGTGATCTTGATGATCGCCTCACAGCAGCCCCAGAACAGCTGCTCGACGCGGGCGCGGTCGCGCAGGTCGAGGAGCCCGAGATTGAAGAGGCTCGCGGCCTCTTCCTTGAGCTGAAGTGCGTCGTGATAGGACTCTTGGAAGTTCTTGCGGGAGATGCCCTTCCACGTTTCGATCAGCTGCTTGATCACGGGCGGGTCGTCGGGGCCGGCGGAGGGGCGGGCATGCCCCCCCAGCACCTCGTTCACGTCCAGCACGTTGAACACGAGCACCGAGTGGTGCGCCACCAGCGCGCGGCCCGACTCGGTCAGGATGTCGGGGTGCGCGATCCCCGCCGTCTCGCAGGCGTCCTGGATCGTGGCGACCACGTCGTTCGCGTACTCCTGCATCGTGTAGTTCGTCGAGGACTGCCGGTTGGTGGACGAGCCGTCGTAGTCCCCCCCCAGCCCGCCGCCCGCGTCGATGACCTTGAGGCCGGCGCCGGCCCGCACGAGTTCGACGTAGATGCGCGAGGCCTCCCGCATGGCGTCCTTGATGGCGCGCACCGCCGAGATCTGCGAGCCGATGTGGAAGTGGAGCAGCTCGAGACAGTCGAGCATGTCCTCGCCCTTCAGCTTGTCGAGCAGCATCATCAGCTCGGTGGCGGTGAGCCCGAACTTGGAGCGGTCGCCGGTGGACTCCATCCACTTGCCGGCGCCCTTGGTGGCGAGCTTGGCGCGCACGCCGATGTGCGGACGGATGTCGAGCCGGCGGGCCACCTTGAGCAGCATCTCCAGCTCGCGATAGCGGTCGATGACCACGATCGGGTAGCGCCCGAGCTTCTGCGCGAGCAGCGCCGTCTCCATGTACTCCTCGTCCTTGTAGCCGTTGAGGACGAGCAGCGTGTCGGGATGCTCGAGCAGGGCGAGGCCGGCGAGCAGCTCGGGCTTGGAGCCCGCCTCGAGACCCAGCCCCAGCGGGCCGCCGAAGCGCACCAGTTCCTCGACCACCTGATGCTGCTGGTTCACCTTGATCGGGAA
>CAZMQP010000074.1:0-8451 GCA_964568385.1 uncultured bacterium | reverse complement strand
GTCGAAGCAGCCGAACAGCCGCTTGACGCGGCTGTGCAGGATGTCCGAGAAGCGCATGAGCAGCGGCATCCCCAGCCCCCGGCGCTCCACGTCCTGCACCAGCTCGTAGAGGTCCACGCTCGGCCCATCCGGACCCGAGGGCGTCACTTCGAGATGTCCCGCATCGTTGATGCGGAAGTAGCCGCCCGACCAGCCGCCGACGTTGTAGAGATTGGCGGAGTCCTTCGTGGTCCATGCGCGGATGTCGTTCAACGGCGGGGTCCTCCACGGGCGTTCTGGGGGGGCGGCGGCTCGACCCGCAGGCTGCGGGAAGCACGGACCGCGCGGCAGACTACAGGAGAACGGCGGCGGACGTAATGCCCTGCGGCGAGCGCCCGAGTCGCGCCGAGACGCGCCCGCACGCCGGGGTCCGGATGACCCTCGGTCACCGGGCGGCCAGTTCCCGACCACCGACGCCGCGAGCGCGCGCGGTGACCGTGCGCACGTCGCGGGAGGACCGCGCAAAACCCGTCCTCCAGAGAAGGTCCGGGTCTTGCATTGAGGGCACGCGCCCTGTCTCCGCCCGTCCGGACGCTCGTCCCGGCGGGCGTCCTCCCAGCCCTCGCCCCGTCACGGCCCGGCCGGCCGACGGGGTGGATCGCCACAAGGAGCGCACGATGGCCCCGATCCTCAAGAACCTCCTCGGTCACGGCGGCAGGGAGCGCGAGCTCCCCGCCGAGCTGCGTTCCATCCTCGAGCAGATGCAGGCGGAGCGCGCTCGTCACGAGCAGGTCCTCGACCAGGTGCGTTCGGCCACCGATCGCCTGGGCACGCTCGGCGAGCCGGTCACCCAGGCGACCACGAACGTCGACGCGCTCATGGACCGCCTGGCCAAGCTGGAGCAGCGCTTCGCCTCGGTGGACGCGCTGGTGCCCCGCCTGGAGGCGCTGACCGAACGCGCCACGGCGCTCGAGCAGGGCCAGCAGCGGGCGCAGGCGCAGGTCGTCTCGACGCTCGAGGAGGCCCAGGGGATCCGGGCCGGCTTCGACGACCTGGCGCAGAAGGTGGAGCGCGCGCTCGCGCTGGAGCAGCAGCTCGACGGCTTCCTCGAGACCGAGCGGCCGTTCCAGCAGCTGCGCGCCGAGGCCGATGCGCTGCGCGGGCAGGTGGAGGGCACGGGCGATCATTTGTCCAAGCTGCGTGAGCAGCACGACCGCATGCGCGACGCGCACCAGCTGGCGATGTCCAAGATGGAGGCGCTCGACCGGCGCCGCGAGGAACTGAGCCGCGACCTCCAGGACAAGGAGCGGCGCGTCGCCAGCGTGGCGAAGGCCGTGAGCGGCATCGACGGCATGCAGCACACGGTGGACGAAGTGCGCCGGGAGGTCGGCACCCTCAAGGCGCTCGCCGACTTCGTGGCCCAGCGGACCGCGGCGCTCGAGGCCCAGCGCGAGAGCGTCGAGACCGCCCTCTCGCGCCTCGACCAGCTGGATCGCGCCATGAAGCAGGTGGATGCGGGCGTGCGGCAGCAGGCCGACCACGAGCGCACCCTCGGCGCGCTGCAGGAGCAGGTGTCCGGCGTGCAGTCGCTGCACGAGGCCGTGCTCGAGCGCTCGCGCGAGATCGCCCAGCTGCAGCGCGAGTCCGACGAGCAGGCGCGCGCGACGCGGCAGGACCTGGCGGCCGTCCAGGACGAACTGCGCGGCGCCGTGCAGCGCTTCGAGTTCGAGAGCCATGGACTCGAGTCGGTGAGCCAGCGCATGGCCGACATGCGCAACGCCCTGGGCGACTTCGAGGCCCGCTTCAAGTCGCTGTCGGCGTCCTCCCAGACGCTGGCGCAGGTGACGGGTCAGACCCAGTCGCTGGCCGCTCGCATCGAGGCGCTGACCGGGCGCTTCGAGCCGCTCGAGGCCGACGCGGCGAAGCTCGAGGCGCTCCGCCGCGACCTCGCCGCGCTGAGCGACCGCTCCGGCGCCGCCCTGGCGCAGGTGCAGCGCATCGAGGCGTCGGGACCCGCCCTCGAGGCGGCGCTGCAGCACCTGCAGCAGCTGCAGGGCGCCCATGCGGGGCTCGAGGATGCGCTCGAGCAGACGCGCGTGGCGCACCGCGAGATGGCGCAGGTGCTCGAGGGGCAGGCGTCGCTGCGTGAGTGGCTCGCCGAGACCGACCGCACCGTGCGCACGCTTCGCGCCCAGACCGCCGAGGTGGAGAAGCACCTGCCGATGGTCGCCCAGGCGGAGGCGCGCTCGTCGCAGGTCATGCAGACGCTCGCCGCCCTCGAGGCCCAGCGCGGCACGGTCGAGGACCTCGCCGCGCGCCTGACCGCGCTGGCCAACCAGGGCGGCCAGCTCGACGAGCGCGGCCGCCAGCTGATGACGCGCATGGAGGCGGCGGAGTCGCGGTTCGGCGGCCTCGCGGCGCAGGCCGACGAGGCGGCGCGGATGAGCCGGGAGCTGGCCGGCATCGCGGCGGGGCTCGCGGGCGCGGAGCAGCAGACCGCACAGGTCGGGGAGCAGGTGGCCGCGATCCTCGAGCGCTGCGGGCAGGTCGAGGCGCTGGCCGCCCAGACCCAGGCGCTGCGGCGGACGTTCGACCAGCGGCAGCAGGCGATCGACAAGGCCATGCACGACCTCGAACAGGCCACCTCCCTGCGGCAGCAGGCGGCCGCCTCCGCCGAGGAACTCGGAGTGCTGGCGGGCTCGCTGGCTGCGGCGCTGACCGCCGCCGAGGCCCGTGCGGACCAGATCGCCGGCCTCACGAACGGCCTCGAGCAGCGGGCCGGCGCGCTCAAGCCGGTCGAGCGTCGCCTCGAGGCGTTCACCGAACGGCTCGCCGCGTGGGAGCTGGTGGACCAGGAGGTGCGGCGGTCGCTGGAGCAGATCGCCGCGCGGCAGGGCACCGTCGAGTCGCTCTCGGCCGATCTCGAACGGATGTTCCGGACCGCCGAGTCCACGGCCGCCGACGTGCGGCTCATCACCGGCGCCCAGCGCGAGATCGAGGAGAGCCGCATGCTGCTCGAGGACGTGTCCGGCCGGCTGGCCGGGATCCGCGACCAGGCGTCGGCGCTCGATGAGCGCAGCCGCCAGCTGACCAAGGCCGAGGAGCGGCTCGCCCGCGCCGAGGCGCTGCTGGTGGACGTGCGCTCCAGCGTCGAGACGCTGCAGGGGCAGAAGGTGGTCGTGGACCAGGCGGTCGAGAAGGCCGGCTCGCTGCGCACGCTGCTCAAGCAGGCCGAGTCCATGCTCGAGGAGCTGCGTCAGGAGCGCGAGGTGTCCGCCAAGGTCCGCGCCACGCTGCAGGTGGTGGAAGCCGCCGAGGACGAGGCGGACGACGAGGACGAGCCCATGGCGCGAGCGGCCTGATCCGGGCGAACCTGCCCCACCTCGGGAACAACCGCCGGCTCGCGCGTCATGCGCTCGCCGGCGTGCTCATCTCGCGGCCGCCGCGCGCTGCTCGGCCTGGGCCAGCAGTTCGCGAGCCTCGGCATTCGGACGCAGGCGGTGGTTCCGCCGGGCCAGATCGAGGGCCTCGGCCGGTGAGCCGAAGTCGAGGAAGTGCCCGAGCGCATGGCCCCACGAGGCCTCGGGGAACCGGGCCATGTGCTCGCGATGGATGCGCTCGGCCTTCACCACCCACGCGCGGGATGCCGCCTCGTCGCCCCGTGCCGCGTGGATGCGCGCGAGCTGATCCATGAACTCCGGGTCGCCGGTGCGCGCGACGAGGTCGAGGTAGCGCGCCTCGGCGGAGTCGAGCTGGCCCCGCTCGAACATCACCTCGGCGATGTGCTCCTCGACGAGCCACCAGCCCGGCATGGCCCGGTCGGCTTCGAGGTAGTGCGCCATCGCCTCATCGAGGCGTTCGCGGCTCAGCTCCATCAGCCCCAGCTGCAGATGGCTCCACGCCCGCGGCCGCGCGGAGGCGCCGTGGTAGCGCGCGGCGGCGGCGCGATACTCCGCCTCGGCCCGCTCCCACTCGCCGTGCTTCCAGAGGCATTGCGCGAGGCGGGCCCTGCCCGCCATGTCGTCATGAAGCTGCAGCGCCCGCTCGAACCGCTCGCGGGCCTCGTCGAGGCGTCCGCGCTGGAGCGCCACGTCCCCTCGCAGGCCCTCGATGGACGCGCGCGCCGGCCCGTCCAGCAGCACACGGCGCTCCTCGCGGGCGAGGTCGCGCTCGACCGCGTCCAGCCGATGCAGCGTGAACGACAGCGCCGCGCGCAGCGGGAAGGGTCCGGCGCCCTCCGGTGCGACGGCGAAGGCGCCCGCGATCAGCGACTCGGCCGCCACGAGGTCCTCGTGGTCGCCCGTCAGGTGCGCCCGCTCGAGATGCGCGCTCGCCAGCTGCTCGAACGCCATCCAGGACTCCGGCGCGGTCCCGAGGCTGTGCCGCAGCGACTCGATGGTGTCCGAGATCCGCTGCCGCTCCGCCGAGTAGGTGGGCGCGGGCCCTGCCGTGACCGCCTCGGATTGCGGACGTTCGCGGGTCCCCCAGACCAGCAGCGCGACCGCAAACGCTGCTGCGAGTCCGCCACCCACCACCCGGCGGGCGGTCATCGCACGTTCCTCGACGCGACGGCGCCGCCCGACTGCGGCGGAGCCAGGAACGGGAACCGCGAGCCGAACGGCTGGTCGTTGGCCGTCGGGTTGAGTCCCACCAGCGCCGTGGCCGGGTGCACGTTCAGGTCGAGCAGCACGACCGCGAGCGTCACGTCGATCACCGGGTCGATGAGCCGCCGGCCGTTGGGGAATCCCGCCGGCTGCGTGACGTCGATGCGGATCACGTCCGGCACCACGATCGGCGCCGCCTGGGCGATGGCGCGGTCGGTCGTCGCCGGCGTGAGGCCCGCCGAGACCAGGTCGTCATCGAGGGCCGCGTGGATGGCGCTGACATTGCTGACGATCTCGGACACGAACGTGCCCGCGGCATCGTCGGTGGGATCGGCGGCGTTGTAGGCATCCTTGCTCGTGATCACCGCGGTGGCGATGGCCGGCATGCCCATCCGGTCCACGCGCTGGCCGCCGTGCTTCACAGCGGCCTCGGTGTCGATGCTGGCGAGGTCGCGTTCGTAGTCCGAGGCCGAGACCTCATCCGGCTCGCGCGAGGCGAGCCCGGGAGCGGAGAGCCGCTCGGAGGAGCATCCCGTGGCGAACAGGGCCACCGCGAAGGCGGCCGTGCACGCGCGCATCCACTGAGACATGCGGAAGTCCATGATCACCCCTGACGGGCCGTGGTGGCCCAGATGTTGAGCTTCTTGCCGCCGCGCAGAGCGCGGGCGAGGTCCATTTCGAGGACGAGTGCGGTGGCGTTCTTGCCGGCGAAGGTGTCGCGCTGGCCGTTGAACGCCAGCGTCCCGGTCTGGAGCGTCTGCCGGAAGCCCTCGAGGTCGAAGAAGAACGGGTCGTCGCGCAGGCCGGCGAAGAAGCGCACGCCGCCGAACCGCACGACACGCTCGACCGGCCCGAGCAGGAACGGCAGTCCGCCGGGAAGTCCGCTCACGAGCACGCCCGTGAACGAGCCGAACCGGAAGTAGCGCGTCTTGACCTGGATGTCGGAGACGAAGTCGCCGTCGTTGTCGATGTGGAGGGTGTAGAGCACGCCAGTGTCGAACGTGCCCTTCTGGCCCGCGACGGGCGGCTTGATGCCGTCGTAGGTGATGGCGGCGTAGAGCTTGTCGCCCTCGTGCCAGGCGTAGACATCGGCGATGTCGGCGGCCAGATCGGCGCGCGTGAGCGGGGCCTCGCCATGGTCGGCGGCGAGCGCCGGCGCGGCGAGTGCTGTTCCCATCGCGAGTGCGAGGAACAGCCGGGTGAGGGATCGCATGGGCGACTCCGTGGGTTGGCGCGGGAGGGATCCCGCAGGTGAGGGGGCGGGCGCCGGCGTCGTACCGGCATCGCACCCCCCTTCCTACGCGCCTCGGAGCCGTTCGGATGAGGCGGCGGCCGGCCGGGCCGTGCGCCGGTCCGCCGCGGCGGACCGGCGGCCGGGTGGCCGGGCGGCCCGCCCTCCCCTCACTCGAGCCGCAGGATGCGGCTCACGTCGGTCAGCAGCCCGTGCGCGGTCACCTCGGTCATGCCGCCGCCGAGCGTCACCGAGCGCCCGCCCGACTCGGCGCAGAGCATGTACGACACCCGGGCGGCCTTGGCGCGATTGGCGGCGCGGTCGTTGGCGGCGCCCACCGCCATCGCGCCCTGCATCCCGCCGGCGTGGATCACGGTCTCCTCCACGTCGGGGACGCCGTTGCGGACGATCAGCCGGTGCAGCTGGTCGCGCGCGATGGAGCCGCCGACGCCCTCGATGGCGGCCGGTGAGACCACGAACGTGCCGCCCGGGGAGCGCCGCTGGTCGGCGCTGCGCGTGAACCACGCGTTGACCGAGCGATGGATGAAGCGGGCGCCGAAGAACGAGATCGCCAGCCGGATGATGAGCCCGAACCCGCCCTCGGCGCGGCTCATGGTCCCGAGCACGATCAGCACGAAGATCGCCGCCAGGACCGTGGGACCGCCGGAGGCGTTGGGCACCTTGGCTGGCCTCACGGTGAACCGCACGCGGCCCTCGCCCAACTGCTCCTGCTCGTAGCTGCTGTCCATGGGGAACCTCCTGGAGTGGAATCCGGCGCCGCACCGTGGCGTTCAGGGCCTATACTCGGGGTAGCCGACGCTGGCCCCCTCCGGGCATTGCGCGCAAGGCCCCCCGGAACCGTCATGACCGAACCCGCTCCCGACCCCTCCCCGCCCCCCGGCACGCGCCCCGGCCCCCCGGATGCCGACGCCCGGGCGCTCGACGCCGTGTTCAGCGCCGCCTACGAGGAACTGCGCCGCCTGGCGGCCAGCGTCCGGCGGCACGAGGCCAGCGCGACGCTCAATCCCACGGCGCTCGTGCACGAGGCGTGGCTCAAGCTGCGCGGCAACCCGTCGCTGGCCCACACGTCGCCGCTCCACTTCAAGCGCATCGCCGCACGCGCCATGCGCCAGGTGCTGGTCGAGGCCGGCCGCAGGCGCCGGGCGCTCAAGCGCGGCGGCCCGGAGGCGGTGGCCATCACGCTCGACGAGGGCACGGCGGCCGCGGAGACCTGGGCCGACGACGTACTGTCGCTCGATGCGGCGCTGGCCTCGCTCGCCCGTCTCGACCCGCGGCAGGCGCTGCTCGTGGAGAGCCGGTTCTTCGCGGGCCTGAGCGTCGCCGAGGCCGCCGAGCTGCTCGGGGTCTCGGAGGCCACCGCGCTGCGCGACTGGCGCGCCGCGCGCGCGTGGCTGGCGGCCGAGATGCGAGAGGGGCGCTGAGCCGGCGCGCGCCGGGCTCGGGCCGACCGATGGACGCCGCTCGCTGGCAGCGCATCCAGGAGGTGTTCCACCTCGCCGCCGCGCAGCCGCCCGAGGCACGCGAGGCGGTCCTCGAGGCGGCCTGCCGGGGCGATGCGGCGCTCGCCGACGTCGTGCGCCGGCTGCTCGCCGAGGACGCGGCGGCCGGGGGCATGCTCGACCGCGGCCTCGGCCCGATCGCGGCGGCCGCAGCCTCGGAGCCGGCCCGCGCGGGGCTGCCCTCCGAGATCGGGCCGTACCGCATCCTCCGGGTGCTGGGCGAGGGCGGCATGGGCATCGTCGTGCTCGCCGAGCGCACCGACCTGCACAACCTGGTCGCCATCAAGCTGCTGCGCGACGCCTGGGCCTCGCCGGCGCGGCGCGCCCGATTCGCGAGCGAGCAGCGGACGCTGGCGCAGCTCAACCACCCCTCGATCGCGCGGCTCTACGACGCCGACCTGCTGCCCGACCACACGCCGTGGTTCGCGATGGAGTACGTGGAGGGACTTCCCCTCGACCGCTACTGCCAGCTGCATGCCTGCACGACCGTCCAGCGGCTGCGCCTGTTCCGCGCCGTGTGCGAGGCGGTGCTGCACGCCCACCAGCACGCGGTCATCCACCGCGACCTCAAGCCCTCCAACATCCTGGTCACCGCGGGCGGGCAGGTGAAGCTGCTCGACTTCGGCATCGCCAAGCAGGTCGAGGGTGCCGAGGACGACGTCACCCGCACGCGGACCGAGCTGCGGCTCATGACCCCCGCCTACGCCGCGCCCGAGCAGATGCGCGGCGGCCCGGTCGGCATCCACACCGACATCTACTCGCTCGGTGTGGTGCTCCACGAACTCCTGGCCGGCCGCCCGCCGCACGACCTGGCCGGGCTGTCCCCGGCCGAGATCGACCGCCGGCTCGCCGAGGTCGAGCCGCCGCGGCCCTCGGTGCACGGCCGTGTGCGCGACCGCGCCGCCGGCTGGGGCGACCTCGACGTGCTGGTGATGAAGGCGATGCAGAAGGACCCCGGCCGCCGCTACCGCACGGTGGAGTCGCTGGCGCGAGACGTGGACCACTACCTCGCCGGCGAACCGCTCGAGGCGCGGCCCGACACGGCCGGCTACCGGCTGCGCAAGTTCGCGCGCCGGAACTGGCAGCCGCGGGCGATCGCCGCCGCGGTGCTGGCCGG
>CAZMQP010000073.1:0-9652 GCA_964568385.1 uncultured bacterium | reverse complement strand
GTCGAGCCAGGTGTCGGGCCCGCCCTTCTTGACCGAGATGCGCTTGCGCACGCGGGTCGCCAGGATCTCGGCGCCGCCGCCCGGCAGCGTGCGCTGGCCCGCCTCGTGGAGCGCCTCGAGCACCCCGCGCATGGAGAGCCCGCTCACCTCCATCATCTGGTGGATCTCGGGGGCTGAGAAGAAGTGCGGGGTGATCTCGGGGTAGCGCGCGCGCGCCTCGCGCACGATGGACGTGTAGAACTCCCACGGGATGTCGGGGTTGAGTCCGCCCTGCAGCAGCACCGTGGTGGCGCCGAGCGATCGCGCCGTCTCCATCATCCGCATCACGCCCTCGACATCGTGCGTGTAGCCGTCCGCCGCCGGCTTGCCGGGCTTGCGGTAGAAGGCGCAGAAGTGGCAGTCCACCGTGCAGTAGTTGGTGTAGTTGGGGTTGGTGTCGATGACGTAGGTCACCACCCCGGGATCGGTGCGGCGGGCGCGCGCTTCGTGGGCCAGCGCGCCCAGCTCGACCAACGGCGCATCGGTGAGGAGGTAGACGCCCTCCTCGGGGGTCAGGCGGTCACCACGGAGGACCTTGTCCTCGATCCGGCTCCACACGGGGGGCTCCTTGGCGGGAAGTCAGCCGCGGTGCGCCCGGGAACGGCGCGACGCGCGGGAGCGCGAGGATACAACGGCTCCCGAAAGCGCGTCGAGATGGCGCCGGCAGCGGCGCCGCGGTCAGTCCAGTTCCCGCCAGGACAGCGTCACGAACTGTCCGCCGTACTGCGACAGCGCGCGCGTGATCGCCTCGCCGCTGTAGAGGATGGTCGAGCCGCCGTTCTGCGTCACGCGCGACCTGCCCTTCACGATGACGCCGCCGAGGATCCAGGCCTGTCCGTTGATCTTCAGGTCGCCCTCGACGTAGATGAGCCCGCGATAGACGAACGAGGCGTTCAGTGTCAGGTCGCCGTCCACGTAGAGCAGGCCCTCGCCGTTGCCGCCGTGGATGCCGAAGGCGCCCGACTGGTCGCTGACGGTGGAGTTGTTGTCCAGGTTGAGGAGGCCGTTGAGGTTGCCGGGCACGCTCGAGGTCGGAGGGCCGATCCATGCCTGATAATCCGCCTGGCTCATGCCGAGCGCCTCCCACGGACCGGCGTAGAAGCCCGTCTGCCCGTCCACGTAGGCCGGATTGCCCGTACGCGTGGCGGCGCCGCCATTCGTGGTCGTGCCGGTGGACCACGATCCCGGGAGGTCCGCGGTCGAGGTCTCGTAAGGCTGGCAGGGATTCGCGCCCGTGCGTCCGTTCTCGCCTGCCGGGTGCGGCGTGCTGCCGCTGTGGTTGTAACCGCACACCACCGCGTTGCCGACGAACCGGATGTCCTGGTTGGCGGTGAGCGCGGCCTTGGCGTTGGCGACGAAGGGCTTCTGGATGACGTCCGAGATCACCGTCCGGCGCGCCGTGCCCACGACGCCGGTGGACTGGATCTGGTAGACGGGCAGGCCGCTCACCAGGTTGACGGCCGGGTTCCGCGTGCCGTCGTAGCGGTAGATCTGGGTGCGGGCGGGGTTGGTCTTGAAGCGGATCGTGAGGGCATCCGCGCTCCTCCCGGGCGTGGAGTACTTGAGCCACGCACCGGCCGGCTGGCCGGTGGCGACGCCCACGGAGTCCGTCCCCAGCACCGGGACGCTGCCCGCGTTCGCCAGGAACACCTGCGCCGTGGCCCTCGGATTCGCCGTGTTGAGCAGTGCCGAGTTCGAGCGCAGCTGTCCCAGGGCCTCTGCGATGCCCGCCTCGGCCACGTTGAGCGCGGTCGACGCGCGCAGGTCGTGCCCCGCCACCTTGCGATTCACCACCGTGCTCGCCATGAGGACGACGCCCAGGAGGGTCAGCACGAGCAGCACGAGCATGGCGACGACCAGCGCGATCCCGCGTTCGTCGCGGGTCCGGTCGAGAAGTCGGGTCATGAGGATCACCCCTAGCGGATGAAGATGACGAGCGCGCCCGTCGTCGCACCGGACTTGACGCCCACGGCGAGGTCGGTGAGGAACGGAGTGGGTGGTGCGGTCGTGTTGAGGCCGTAGTTGAAGTTGGCCGAGGCCAGCGCGGGCACCATGCCGGTGATGGCGCCGGCCGAGGGGTCCACGCCGTCGCGCGGCAGTCCCCGCACGTCCAGGTACAGGATGGACACGCCGCCGGTGTAGGCGGTGTCGGAGGCGCGCCAGCCCACGGCGAGGTCACGGATGCTCGCATCACCGCCGAGATCGGCCACGTGCAGCGAGGTGACGAACCCGGGCGGCGAGTAGCGGTCCGTCTCCAGGAACGTCCATGGCGCCAGCGTGCCGGCACTGCGGAAGTACACGACTTCACCGTCGTTCGTGGTCCGCTGCGTGCCGACCAGCACGTCCGGCCAGCCGTCGCCTCCGACATCCGTGACGGCGAGAGCGGTGA
The DNA here is from genome assembly GCA_964568385.1 of uncultured bacterium. GTDB lineage: Bacteria > Eisenbacteria > RBG-16-71-46 > RBG-16-71-46 > RBG-16-71-46 > CADEFY01. Next base: position 7,224 of record CAZMQP010000073.1, on the reverse strand, counting down.
CCGCCTCGTTGTAGAGCACGATCGTGTTGCGCCACACGAAGCGCGACCCGTTCGCCTTGCTCACGAACTTGAAGAAGATGAGCTCGCCGCTGGCGGCGCCGGTCCGGGTGCCGACCACGAGATCGCGCTTTCCGTCCCCGTCGAAGTCGGCCAGCACCATCGACGTGACCTCGCCCATGAGTCCGCCAGGCACGGAGCCGGCGGGCGGGTAGATCTCCTGTCGCGAGAACGTCGGCGTCGCCGCGTCGTTGCTCTGCCACACTTCGACCGTGCCGCGGCCCGTCGTGGTGGACTTGGTGCCCACGATCAGGTCGGGCGAGGTGCCGCCCGCGCAGTCGTACGTGAGGATCGCCTGCACGTCGCCGGCGTCGTTGGTCCGGTACGCCTGGCCCGCGCTGTACGTGGCCGGGAGGAAGCCCTCGTTCGAGCTGGAGTTCTGCGTGAACCACACGAACAGGTTGCCGGCCGCCGCGTTCTTGGTGCCGGTCACGATGTCGGGGCGCGCCACCGGCGCGTTGCGGTCGAGCGTGTCGGCCGCGAGCGCCGTGACCGCCGCGGGGGCGTTGCGCGTGAAGCCGGAGCTTGAGGTGGCCGTGGGCGAGGCGGTGAACAGCGGGCTCGACGCGTACTGGTTGAACCACACCGACACGTTGTCCGTCCCGCCGGCATCGGCCCCGAGCACGAGGTCCATGTCCGCACGCGCGTTGTGCGTCTGATTGCCGTTCCAGTCCTTCTCGATCAGGTTGGCCGAGGTCAGGCTCAGCACGCGGCTGGCGTTGAGCGAGATGACGGTGAAGGTGCCGAGCCCGAAGTTGCGGCCGGTCAGGACCTGGTTCGCGGTCAAGTAGATGCCGTTGTGCGACGTGCTCGTCGTCGGGTAGAAGCCCGGGGCGGGCACGATGTACACGGAGTAGGGCGTCGTGCGCGGCGGGTCGTTGGCGGGCACGACGATCTCGTAGTCCCCGTTGGCGTCCGTGGTGGCGTAGCCCGCGACCGTGATGCCGCCGTCGGTGGTCGCGCCGACCCAGACGTTCGGGGATCCGGACTCGCCGCTGTCGAGCGTGCCGTTCTTGTTGACGTCGCGGAACACCTTGCCGCGCACTCTGCCATTGGCGGCGCGCACCAGCCCGAACTCATGCGAGGCGCTGCCGCCGTCGGACATCACGCCCGACTGCGGGTTGGTCGAGACGCTGCGCATGGAGTCGGGAACGGTCACGGTCACGCTGTAGCCGCCGGGCGAGGCGAACAGCGCCGCGGTCCCGGCGCCTCCCGTCACACTCGACGCGCCGGCCAGCGTGACGGTGATGCCGCTCAGGTTCTCCTCACCCGTGTCCTGCGTGCCGTCCGCATCGAGGTCCTCGTACACCCGGACGTTCACGAAGCCTCCGCTGCGGGCGGTGTCGGCGAACGAGCGCGTGGTGGGTCCGGGCAGCGTGACCACGAACGAATCCGGCGCGGTGAACACTCCGAAGCCCACGGGCGGCGTGTGCCGCAGCGTGTACGTGCCGGCCGGAGCGCGGATCGCGTAGTAGCCCGTGCCCGAGGTGTAGGAGACGTAGGTGTTGCCCAGCCGCACGGCGACGCCCGGCAGCGGCTGGTCGCCGACGTTGTACACGCGGTCCTTGTTGCGATCGTCGAAGACGTACCCGTCCACGACATAGGTGGTGACGCCGAAGTCCGGCGTGCTGCGCATGGAGTTGACCTGGGACGTGAGCGTGGTCCGCGCGAAGCGGCGGCCGGCATCGGCCCGGGCGCTGCCCGCGGTGACGCGCACCTCGATGCGCTCGATCTGCGACAGCTGGTTCGCCGGGACCGGGCCACCGGCCCAGTCGTACGGCGTGGCGCTGCCCTTCATGTACACGGTGTAGATCGGGGGCACTCCGCCGCCGGGCGCATAGACGAGCGCGATGCGCTCCTGCGAACCGCCGTTGTTGTTGGCGAGCCCGCCAGTCGAGTCGCCATACACCTCGCGCACGAGCACGTAGTCGTTGGGGTTCTCGGTGCGGCGCGCATCGGATCCCTGGGTGGAGGCGAGGTCGGCGGCATTGATGACGCCATCGTTGTTGACATCGAGGGTGTAGCGCACGAGTTCGGCGCCGGTGCGGTAGCGCATCGGCGGCGTCCACGCCGTCCCATCGAGGGGCTTCGGCTTGGGGTTCGCCGCGGGGTTGTAGGCGAGCGGCAGCCCCGGCGTGGCGCCGCTGTCCGGGTAGGGATGGAAGTTGGCGGCCAGGATGATCTGGGCCGAGTCCACGTACGCGATGCCCGGCTGCGGCGTCGCATGGTCGAAGTCGGCGCCGTAGCCGGCCGAGCGAAGGTCGCGCGTGATCATCTCGAGCGCGGCGCGGGCGGCGTGGTCCGACTCCATCTGCGCCATGGTGGTCGTCTTGCTGTTGGAATAGCGGATGACGATGACCGAGACCGTGATCATCACGGCGGCCAGCACCACCAACGTGACCATGAGCTCCACCATCGTGAAGCCCCTGGCGGCCGCGGGCCGCTGCCGAGTCCAGCGTGGGAGCATGTTCATCGCCTCACGTAGGTGGATGTGGAGATCGAACGCGACGTGAGTCCGGCGCCGCGATAGTTCACCGTGACCGTGACCCGCTTGAGGTTCGAAAGCGTGCCCGTCATGGTCGTGACCTGGTAGAAGCGCTGCCATTGGCCGTTCTCGAGCGACTCGGTCGCCGTGCCGGGGGGATGGCGTCCGTCGGCGAGTTCGGGGTCGCTCCAGCGCTTGCGTGAGAGCGACTCGACCTTGTCCTGCGCCCAGTAGTTGGCGCCGACCAGCAGGCGGTCCTGCTCCTGCGAACGCGAGCCCGAGGGGAAGATCCGCCCCACCGCGAGGATGCCCACGCCGAGGACGATCAGCGTGATCATGAGTTCGATCAGGGAGAAGCCGCGTTCTCCCCGACCGGGCCGGGAGGCGTGCGTGGTCGTCGTCACGGCAGGATCACCATGCCGGACACCTGGATGCTGACGGTGTCGCGGTGCCCGCGCGCGTTCTGGAGGATCACGAAGCTGGACGTGCTCACGCGCCCGTCGCGTGTGATCGTGAAGCCGGGCGAGCTGCCGCTGGCGAACTGAATGCCCCGCGGCAGCTCCCACGACTCCAGCGCACCCTGGTCATGGACGTGGTAGTCACCCGCGGTGGCCGAGTCCTGCGCGAAGTGCATCACCATCGGCCGCCCCGTGGCCATCGCCTTCGATCGCATGAGCTTCACCTGCGAGGCGATGTTCTCGGCCGCACCCTTCACCTGGTGGCTCTGCGAGATGCTGGAGTATGCCGGCACTCCCATCGCGATCATCACGCCGAGGATGGCGACGACGATGATGATCTCGATCAGCGTGAATCCGTCTGAACCCGTGCGCATGTGTTCGGAGTCCCGGAGTGGAGGGTGTCTCGAAGTGAACTCGGAGGTTCCGTGATCCACTCGGGGTTTCGGCCCCGCAAGCGCGCGGCTTGATGGGTTTTCGCCTGTCCTGCGGCTGGATCCAGGGACCCCGACGGGAGGGGTGGGGGCGCAAGTCGGCCGGGGCGATTTCGCTATCACCCATGAAACGTGGTATCACGCATCTCCGTCGGACGGCCGAGCCCGGGTGGGGCGAAAGACCCGGTCAGAAGGCGATCGAGAACGACCCGTAGCGATGGGCGTCGCTGCGCTCGACGAACTCGTGCGTGGTGTACGAGAACACGTAGCGCAGCGCCACGAGCCCCAGCCGGACGCCGGCACCGAGCTGCGCCTCGCCCACGAGCGGCCGCCTCGTCACCGACGCGCTGCCGCCGCCGGTGTTGCCGTCGAGCACGATGTTGCGCGCCACGGCGCGGCCCTCCGCCCGCGCGAACACGAACGCCTGCACGGGGGCGCGGCCGGCGCCCGCGGGAGCGGCCATCGGCGCCTGGGTCGCCGCCGGTCCGAAGTCGTCCGGGAGCGGCCAGCCGAGCCGCAGCGTGGCGCCCCCCGCCGCATACGTGGCGACATTGCCCACCGCCGCGGTCGCGTGCGGCACCACGTCCGCATGGCGCCGCGGGCCCCACGGGCGCCAGCGCTGCTGCGCGATGAGCAGCACGCCCGGCTCATCATGGATCTGGTGCGACCAGCCGCGCGGCGCCCGGATGCCGAGTTCGCGATGCCACCACTCCTGGCCCTGCTGCGCGAGAGAACGCGGCCCCACCATTCCCGCGCGCAGCTCGAGCGAACGCTCCTGGTGCGTGCCGCTCGCCGCCACGAACGCACTGCCGTAGAGCCACCCCGCGTAGGGCCGGTCGTCGGCCTCGGGCGTGGGCCGCGAGATGGCGTCGGGGGTGTAGATCTCCTGGCCGACGCCGAGGCCGGCGCGCACGCTCGCGTCACGGTCCCCCGCCGCGAGCCGGTCGGCGAGCCGCTCCGCCCATCCGGGCAGCGATGAGCCGTCCGCGTGCCACGTGATGCGCGAGCCCTGCGTGTAGTTGCGGTCGGTGGTGGCGGCGCCCGGCACGAACAGGTCGGTGTCGTTGTCGAGCGTGGTCTCGACGGCGCCGGCCACGGCGAGGCGCGTCACGGCGAACGTGCACAGAAGGAGCAGCGGGAACACCGGGCGGGTCGGGCGCAGGCTCAAGTCGGTCTCGGCGAGGTGCTCCTGCGCGCCCCGGCACCCTCGTCCGGGGCATCGCATGTGAGCGGTGCACCACGATGGTCCGGCGGCCGCTTCGCACGCTGCAAGGGCCGCGTTGCACGTCGCGAGGCGGCCCGATCGCCCGGGGGATCGCACCCAGGCCGCGCAACTCACGTGACTCCCGGCATCTGCGAGGCCGCGTGCGAGGTGCAAGCCGCTGGGGGATCCGGCCGGGCGGGCGAAAGGCCACTTCGGGGTTCTGCACGAAGGGCGGCGGGAGCGTGCAGGTCGCTCGGGTCTCGAGGATTTCCATTGTCAAGAGGTCTACAACTCAGGTACCACTCAGCGCGGCCTCATCGCCGCTGGCGTGCACGGAAGCGCGTCCTGCTCGGAGCGTGACCGTGTGCGCCGTCCCCGAGACCGCGCACTCGTCCGTGCGCGGCCTCCTCTCGCAGGAGGATCCCCCATGTCGTCCCCGATGCGCCGCTGGACCCGCACGCTGATGCTGTCCCTCGGCGTCGCCACCCTGGGTCTCGTTCCGGCAATGGCTCTCGCCGTGACGGGCAACGGCAAGCTGCAGATCCATCACATGAAGATCGGGCAGGGCGACGGCATCCTGCTCATCTCGCCCAACGGCCAGACCGCGCTCTTCGACAACGGCGTCTACACGAACTGCACGTACATCAAGAGCTACCTGCAGGGGCTCGCGGTCACGTCCGTGGACTACCACTTCCTGTCGCACTACCACGCCGACCACCTGGGCTGCCTCGACGACCTGGCGGCCATCAACATCGCGGTGGCGACCGCGGGCTACGATCGCGGCTACTCCTACTCGAGTGCGTCCTACACCACCTACGTCAACACGCTCGGCGCCAAGCGGCAGACCATCGCAGCCGGCCAGACCATCACGCTCGACGCCGCCAGCGCGAACCCCGTCACGATCCAGTGCGTGAATCTGAACGGGGCCGGCGTCTACTCGCCCACCGGCAGCGACGAGAACGCCAAGAGCGCCGTGTACAAGGTGAGCTACGGCGGCTTCAGCGAGGTCATCGGCGGCGATCTCACGGGCGACGGCTCGACCGATGTCGAGACCACGATGGGCGCCCTGGTCGGGGACGTGGACGTGTACAAGGTCCACCACCACGGCTCGCGCTACTCCACCAACGACAACTGGCTCGGCGCCATCCGGGCCGAGGTCGCAGTGATCCAGTGCGGCACCGGAAACAGCTACGGCCACCCCACGCTGGACGCGCTCACCCGGCTGCACAACCACAACGTGAAGACGTACTGGACCGAGACCGGCGCCGGCGCCTCACCCAACGCCGCCTGGGACAAGGTCGCCAACGAGACCGTGCTGATCCAGGCGGACGTCGCGACGAGCACGTACACGGTGAGCGGCCCCGGCTTCTCCGACACCTATCCGTTCGATGGCGGCGGCGGCCCGCCGCCGGTCCTGAACGACGTGCGCGTGGCCTCGTCGGTCACGCTGCTCAACGGCACGGTGTCGAGCGGCTCGGCCGCGTCGCTCGCCGCCGACGACGGCACGAAGTTCACCGTCTCGTCCAAGAAGGTGGGCTCCAATCACTGGACCGACTGGTACGGCGAGGTGGTGCTGGCGCACCCGGCGCTCAACCTGACGGTGACCTACAACGGGTCGTTCAGCACCTCGCGCACGCAGACGCTGTACGTGTGGAACTGGCAGTCGAGCGCCTGGGTGCAGATCGACCAGTCCACCGTCGGCACGGCCGACGTGACGCGCACCTGGAGCACCGGAGCCCCGGCCGCCTACGTCTCGCCGACCGGCCAGGTGCGGCTGCGTGTGCTGGGCAACAACCGATCGAACTCCTACACGAGTCGTGGCGACTACCTGGCCGTGAGCTACGACTACACGCAGGGCACGGGCATGACCCGCTCCCCGGCCGAGTACGCCGCGCTGCAGCCGGCGGACTTCCACGAGCCGCGGATCGACGCGTTCCCGCAGGCCCGCGTCCACCGGCTCGAGGCCGCGGCCGACGAGGCCGGCGCCCGGCTCGCGTGGGCCGTGGACATCCTCGCCCACGTGGACGGCTTCAACGTCTATCGCGCCGAGGCCGATGGCTCGCTGCGGTTCGTCGGCAACGAGGCGCTGATCGAGACGACCGCCGACGAGGCCCGCTTCGCGTTCGCCGACCCGGGCGCCCCGGCCGGCGAGTCCTGGTACTGGCTCGGCGCCCGCGCGTGCGCGGGACCCGAGGGCATGGTCGGCCCGATCCGCATCGAGCGCGCCGCGGGCGTGCCGCTCGGCCGCACGCTGGCGTTCGCGGCAAGCCCGAATCCGGCACGCGGATCGCTGGCGTTCACGCTGGAACTGCCGCTCGAGGGCGACGCGCGCGTGGACGTGTTCGACCTGGCCGGGCGCCGCGTGGCGACGCCGTTCGCGGGACGGCTGCCTGCGGGGCATCACGCGCTCGGCTGGGGACTCCAGGACGCCGACGGGGCGAGCCTGGGCGCGGGCGTCTACTTCGCCCGGCTCGAGACGCTCGGGCAGGCGCGGATCACACGGGTGACGCTGCTCGGCCGCTGATCCCCGGGCGCTCGCCGAAGCCGAAGGGCCCGCCGGTCTCGCGACCGGCGGGCCCTCGTCACGTC
>CAZMQP010000072.1:0-9820 GCA_964568385.1 uncultured bacterium | reverse complement strand
GAACGGAAGAACCCTCCCGCCGATCCGTCGGCGCGCAGGGTAACCTAGACGATGCACGGTACAACCCCCGTCCCTCCGCCTAGCGCCGTCCCGCAGATAACGGGCCGCGCCGACCGACGCCTCCGAGAGATCCACACCGCAGACGATCTTCATGAGCGCTCAGCCTCCGGTCGAGGGTGGGAATGGATCCGACGCCCCCATCCTACGCCCGCCGGCGGCCGTGGTCAGGTCACGCGGTAGTGCGCCACGATGACGGTGACGTTGTCCTCGGCGCCGAGTTCGAGCGCACGCGCCATCAGCCCCTCGCACAGTTCGTCGCTGGTGCCGCCCGCGGCCAGCCGCTCGGCGATCTCCGGCTCGCCGAGCTGCCGCGTGAGGCCGTCGGAGCACAGGAGCAGCCGGTCGCCGTCCTCGAGCTCGAGGTGGTGCAGGTCGTTCTCCGGCTGCCGTGCGTCGGTGCCGATGGCCCGCGTCAGCACGTGCCCGAGGCGGTGGGTGTCCACCTCCGCCTGCGGGATGAGGCCCTGGTCGGCGTACGACTGCGCCAGCGTGTGGTCGTGCGTGATGCGGTGCAGGCGGCCGCGCCGGTGCAGGTAGGCGCGCGAGTCCCCGACATGCACCACGAACAGGTCGTTGCCCACGGAGTAGGCGCTCGTCAGGGTGGTGCCCATGCCCTGGAGGCCGCGGTCGGCCTCGGCCTGTTCGCGCAGCGAGGCGTGGATGCCGTTCAGATAGCGCCGGACGCGCGCGGACAGCTGTTCGATCTCGGCGTCCCGCGTCTCGGGGTCATCCAGCTTGAGCGCCCACCGCGGCGACCGCAGGATCAGTTGCAGCAGCGTCACCAGCGACGAACGGCTCGCCACCTCGCCCGCTGCGTGCCCGCCGAGGCCGTCGGCAACGACCATCAGGTGTCCGGTCTCCTCGGTGCGCGAGGCGAGGTCCTGCTCGGGCACGTTACTGGCCACGCGCTCGAGGAACCGCCCCATCCGGAACACGGCGTACGAGTCCTCGTTGGCCTCGCGCACCATGCCGCGGTGGCTGCGCGCGGCGACGTCCGCCCGCACGCGATGCGACGGCACGACGGGCTCCTCGAACGGCTCGGGCGGCGGCGGGGTGGGGTTCATGGGCGGCTCCTCGCGAGGGGCGTCAGCGGGATGGGCGCGTGCGTGCTCATGCGGCCGGGTCGCGCCGCAGGAGCAGCAGGGTGATGTCGTCGGCCTGCGGGGCGTCGCCGGCGAAGGCCCTGACGCGCGCCAGCAGCCCGTCGGCGACGCACCGCAGGTCGGGCTCCTGCTCGAGTTCGGCGAGCGCGGCGGCGATGCGGGCCGAATCGAAGAACGCCTCGCCCTGGCGGGACTCGGGGATGCCGTCGCTGTACGCGGCCAGCGTCTCGCCCGGTCCGATGGCGAGTTCGCCCATGGTCCACTCGAAGTCCTCGAGCACGCCAACCGGGATGCCGGTCGCCGGCAGCCCCTGCCAGCGCTCGCCACGCACCACGAGCGGCTCCGGGTGACCGGCGTTGACGTAGCGCAGCGTACCGCGGGCCGGGTCGAGGTAGCCGACGAACAACGTCAGGAAGCACCGCTCGTCGGCACGGAACGACATCACCTCGTTCAGGCGGCGGATGAGCGTGAGCGGATCGCCGCAGACGTCGTAGAGCACGCGCGCCGAGGCCAGCGCCGAGGACATGAGCAGCGCGGCGCCCATGCCGCGGCCTGCGACGTCGCCGATCGCGAACACCAGCGTGCCGTCCGGGCGGCGGTGGAAGTCGAACAGGTCGCCGCCCACGGCGTGGCAGGTCTCGATGCGCGCGTGGCAGCGCCAGTCGGTGATGCCGGCGGGCGGCTCGGGCAGCAGGTTCGCCTGGATGTCGGTGGCGGCGGCGAGTTCGTGTGCCAGCCGCTGGCGCGCCTCCTCGGCCTCGAGCAGGCGCGCGTTGCTGATCTTGACCGCCGCCATGTTGGCGAGCAGCGTGAGCAGTTCCAGGTCCGGTTCGTCGAACACCACGCCCGCGCGCGTGCTGTCGGCGTAGAGGATCCCGAGCACGCGCTCGTTGTCGAACAGGGGCACCGCCATCGCCGAGTGGATGTGCTGCCCCACGATGCTCTGGGCGCCCGCGAATCGCGGGTCCTGCATCGCGTTGTCGGTCAGCACCGCCGTGTTCTCGTCGAGCACGGCGCGCATGATGCTCTGCGGCAGCGCGAGCGGCTCCTTGCCGCTGGCGCCACGGTAGCGCCCGGCGACCGGCTGGATGCCGCCGTCCGCATCACGCAGCAGGATGACGAGGCGGCTGGTGGGCAGGGCGCGCTCGATGAAGCCGAGGATCTGGTCGCACGTCTCCTCCATCGGACGCGGCATCACCAGCAGGCGCCCGGCTTCGCCGAGCAGCCGGACGAGCCGGGCCGGGTCACGGTGCGCGATGGCGGGCCGCTCCAGCACGTCGGAGACGCGCAGCCGGGCCGACGAACTCGACTCGGGCGGCGGCCGCTCCGGTCCGAGGGCGTCCGCCGCGCCGACGCGCAGCGTCAGGTGCCCGATCTCGATCCAGTCGCCCGGCCGCACCTCGCGCGGATCGGCGGCGTCCTCGGCGTTGACACGGCTGCCGTTGCGGCTGCCGAGGTCGCGCAGCAGCCAGCGCTCGCCGTCGCGCACCAGCTCGGCATGCTCGCGCGAGACGCTGGCGTCCGGCAGGTGCACGGCGTTGGAGGACGAGCGTCCGAGCCTCGCCGGGGACCGTTCGATGGTCCACGTGCGGACCTCGCCCTGGAGAGTGCCGCTCAGGCGGAGGTTCATGCCGCCGAGCCTACGCGCTCGCGGGCGGGGAACCCAGCCTCAATGGCCGCCGCCGCCCGCGGGAGGGCGCAAGTCCGCTCGCCGCTGCGGCTTCGGCATCAGCAGCGTGGCGCCGACGTGCCGCATGCGGGGCCAGGCGGCCCGGAACCACAGGGCGCAGGCCAGCACCCACAGGCCGGCGCTGAGCGCGAGCGTGTGCATCACCCGAACCGGCAGCACCTCGGCCGTGACCCGCGCGGCGAGCGCGAGCAGCAGCAGCACCACCACGGCGCGGCCGAGCACGACCGGCTCGTCCGCCATGCCATGCCCGCCATGCGAGATGACGACGCGCGTGGCGATGGCGAACGTGAGCAGTCCGAAGCCGCCGATGAACAGCACGTGATGGCCGGCCATGGCCCAGTGCGGCGCGAGCGCGGCGAACCACAGCCCGGCGAGCATGCACACGCCCGCGCCCCACATGCTCCACGCCGAGCGGTCGCCGCGACCGGGCCCGCGCAGCAGCTTCCTCGCCAGCAGCCCGATCGCCGTGGCGGCGGCGGCGCGCAGCCGCGCGCCCGCCATGGCCCGTCCGGCCAGTTCGAGCCCGAAGGCGCCGACGAGCGCGGCCGCCATCACCGCGTGGAACACGCGGCGCGGCCCGCGCTCGTGCGCCCTGGCGATGCCCGGGATCTCGAGCGGCGCGCGCAGGCCGATGAACGTGGGCACCAGCAGCGAACCCACGCCGAGGACCAGCGTCAGCACCATGCCGGTCGAGAGCAGGTGCGCGGCGAAGCGCGGCGGACCGACGCGCGCGCCTCCCAGCGCCTCGGCCGCCAGCAGGGCGGTGCCGGCGAGCCCGAACAGCAGGCCGAGTCCGACGTACACGAACTCCTCGGGCGGCGGCTGCGACGCGCGCGGCAGCCGCCGCGCCGCCGCCACCACCACCGTCAGCAGCGCCGCGAACGCCAGCACGTGCGCCGCGGCGAAGGCGCCCGCGAGCGCGGCGCCCCCGAACAGCACGAGCGCCGCGAAGGCCGTGAGCATCTCGGTGCGGCTCGTGGGGCGGCTGTGCGTGAGGCCCGGCAGCGCCGTCAGCAGGAAGCCGACCACGAAGCAGAACTCGAAGCCCTCGATCATGAGCGTGCGATGGAGTTCGGCCGGGTAGCCGGGGCCCCCGAGCATCGCGGCGACCCAGACGCCGGCCCCGAGCACGGCGTACGCCAGTCCCAGCGGGAACAGCAGCCGGTAGGGGTCGATGCGGCCGGAGGCGGCGGACATGCGGCGACTCATACGCCCAGCGCGCCCGCGACTCAAGCGCGCCGCCGCGCTTGCGCGGCTGGCAGCGCTCCGCTCCAATGCCGGCTCCCCACTCCGGAGGCCCCCGACATGCGGTCGCGCGAGTCGTCGCAGGCGAAGGACGCACCCCGCACGCCCCCTCCGCCCCGACCCTCTCTGCGCGATGCGGCCGGCCTGCTGTCGGGCACGGTGCTGCTGGGGCTGGGCGAACGGCTGGCCGAGCGCTTCATCCCACTCGCGCTGGCACGCCTCGGCGGGGGCGCGCTGGCGATCGGGCTCTACCAGTCGGCCACCAACCTGGTGGGCGCGGCCGCCTCGCTCCCGGGCGGCGCGATCACCGACCGCATCGGCTCCAAGCGGGCGCTGCAATGGTTCGCCGCCGTGTCGGTCTCGGGCTTCGTGGTGCTGGCGTTCGCGACGCACTGGGCGGTGGCGGTGGCGGGCTCGCTGCTGGCGCTGTCGTGGAGCGCCATCACGCTGCCCGCCATGCTCACCTCCATCACCCGCGCGCTGCCCGGGCGCAACACCGCATGGGGCGTGACGCTCCACTCGCTGGTGCGGCGCGTGCCGATGGCGGTGGGCCCGCTCATCGCCGGGGCGCTCATCGTGCGCTGGGGCGAGGGGCGCGGGCTGCAGGCGGCGCTCCTGCTCGCCACCGCGCTCGGCGTGGCCACGATGGTCGTGCAGCAGGTGCTGCTGTCGCGCGCGGCCGCCGCGCCGGCACGGGGCGCCGCCTCGGCCGCCCCATCGTTCACGCCGCTCGGTGCGTTCCGCTCGATGAGTCCGCCGCTGCGGCAGCTCTTCCTCGCCGACACCCTCATCCGGTTCTGCGAGCAGATCCCCTACGCGTTCGTCGTGATCTGGTGCCTGCGCGTCATCCCCGAGCCGATCACCGCGCTCCAGTTCGGCCAGCTGACCGCGCTCGAGATGACCGCGGCGATGCTCGTCTACGTGCCGGGCGCCTGGCTGTCGGGCCGCATCGGCAAGCCGGTCACGGTCGCGATCACGTTCGTCTTCTTCTTCGCGTTCCCGCTCGTGCTGCTGGCCGGCAGCACGCTGCCGATGCTGACGCTCGCCTTCGTGCTGCGCGGCATGAAGGAACTGGGCGAGCCCACCCGCAAGAGCCTCATCCTCGACCTCTGCCCCGCCGAGGAGCGGGCCACCTACTTCGGCTGGTACTACTGCGTGCGCGACTCGCTCGCGGCACTCGCGGCGGCCGGGGGCGCGCTGCTGTGGTCTGTCTCGCCGCAGGCCACGCTGCTCGTGTCGTCGGCGTTCGGGCTCGCCGGCACGCTGTGGTACGCGTCCGTGGCGCTGCGGCCGCAGGCGGCCTCGCGCTGAGCCGCGGGCATGCTCAGCGCCGTTCGTACTTCCAGTTCCGCGACTTGCCCTCGGCCAGCCACTCGACCGCCGTGGCGATGCGGCGCGCCCGTGTCGCCGGGGTCTTCGCCTCGAGGATCCACTCCAGGTAGTCGCGCCGCTTGCCCGGGGGGAAGCCCGCGTACACGCGCTTCGCCGCGGCGTTGCGCTGGAGCGCGGCCGTGAAGTCGGCCGGCGGGCGCGGCACCGGCCTGGGCTCCGCCTTCACGATGCGGCCGGGCGTCTGCCGCCGGATGGCGGCGGCGCCTCGGATCAGCTTCGCGAGCGCCCGCTTGGAGGGCAGGTCGGAGAGGGCGGTGATGCGCCCGAAGTGCCCCATCGCGTCGCTCTTCCCCACGCCCGCCTCGGCGAGCAGGTCCGCGAGCGGCTCGGTGGCCCAGAAACCGAAGCTGACATGCGCCTTGAAGGCGGCCAGGTGGCAGAAGAACCCGTTCAGCTCGAGCGAGGGCATGCCCCACTTGATCCGTTCGGTCACGTCGGGCACGGCGGCGTGCACCGCTTCGCGCAGGTGCTCGAGGATCGGGCGCGCGAACGGCGCCGACTTGCGGATGTACGCGTCCACGCGTTCGTCGCGTGCGCCCATGGCGGGGTCCTCCCGGGATGGCGGTCCGAAGTCCGCCGCGGAGCCTATCATCCCTCGACCGGCAGCCGCTCCAGACCCCGGAAGTGATAGGTGTCGCGGAAGCGCACCTCGCCCGCCAGGCGCAGCGCGGGGCGCCGCTCGAACAGCACGGCGAACGCCTCCTGCAGTTCGAGCCGCGCCAGCGGGGCGCCGAGGCAGAAGTGCAGGCCGCCACCGAAGCTGACGTGCGGGTTGGGCGACCGCGCGGGGTCGAGCCGGTCCGGCTCGGGGAAGCGGGCCGGATCGTGATTGGCCGCGCCGAGCAGCAGGCCGATGGTCTCGCCCCGCCTCAGCCGCACGCCCTCGACCTCGGCGTCCTCGAGCGCGAAACGCGTGAACAGGTGGAGCGGCGCGTCGAGGCGCAGCAGTTCCTCCACGTGCCGCGCCGCCGAGGCGGGTGTCGCGAACGCGGCCGGTCCGTCGAGTCCGGCCGCCAGCAGCGCGCGCACGCCGTTGCCGATCGCGTGCACCGTGGCCTCGTGCCCGGCGATCAGGAACAGCATGACCGCGGTGACGAGTTCGTCCTCGCCGAGGCGGTCGCCGTCCACCTCGGAGCGCAGCAGTTCGCTGACGAGGTCCTCCCCCGGCGACCGCCGCCGCCGCGCGACCTGCTCGCGGATGCACGCCGAGAACGCCTCGGCCGCGCGCGCCGCCGCGCGCTCCACCGCCTCGTCACGGCGCGCCTGGTACATGGCCACCATGTCGTGCGACCACGCCAGCATGCGCGGGCCGATCTCGTCAGGCATGCCGAGCACGTGCGTGATCGCGCGCACGGGCAGCGGCTCGGCGTAGTGGGCGAGCAGGTCCCAGGGCCGGTCGGAGGGCACGCGGTCGAGGCAGTCGGCGGCGATGCGGCGCAGCGCCGGACGCAGCGGGTCGCCGATGCGCGCCAGGAACGGCCGGTTGATGAGCGTGCGCAGCCGCGTGTGCGCGGGCGGCTCGAGCTCGAGCAGCGAGTGGCGCTCGAAGGCGAGGAAGGGCTCGAGATGCGGCGGCGGCTCGGTCCAGCCCAATTCCTCGCGGCTGGCGACGTGCAGGATCTGGCGGCCGAAGCGCCGGTCGCGCAACAGCGCGCTCACCGCGTCGTGGCGCGCGAAGCACCAGTGCCCGAGGTCGTCCCACCGGAACACCGGCGCCTGCTCGCGCAGCGCCCGGTAGGCCGGATACGGATCCTGCACGAACACCGCGTCGCGCGGGTCGAGGGACACCGTGCGGCGGGCGGCGTCGATGCGCAGACTCGGGGGCAGCGGCGGCGCGGGCATGGGCCGCGCAGGATGCCGCGCGCGGGCCGGCGGCGCCAGCCCGCACGTCTCAGCGCACGACGGCGACGCGCTGCCGGGCCTCCCAGCCGCCCACACGGGCGCGCACGAGGTACACGCCCGCCGGCACCGCCGCCCGGTGCTCGTCGCGCAGGTCCCAGCGGATGGTGTGCCGCCCGCGCTCGATGCGGCCTTCCACGAGTGCCCGCACGCGGCGGCCGCTGAGGTCGTACACCTCGATGGAGGCATCGCCGTCGCGCGGCGCCGTGAACGAGAGGGCCGTGGAGTGGCGCGCCGGGTTGGGCGCGGGACGCGACAGCGCCAGCGTGCCGAGCGTGTCGGGGGTGAACGACGTCGTGCCGGGCAGCGTCGCGTTGTTGGAGACGCGCGACCAGTTGCCGGCGGCATCGGCGGTGCGGATCACGAAGTAGAGCGGCGCTCCGGTGACCGGCAGCGAGACGATCATGCTGTCGCGGCGGCCCGCTGGCGAGGGCGGCCGCAGCCCGAGGATGCGGGAGGCCGACAGCACGTTGGCGTCGTTGATCGGATTGGGGGACCAGCGCAGTTCGTAAACGGCCGCCTGGCCGACGTTGCCGTCGTCGCCGGGGGCGGTCCAGTTCAGCTGGATGCTGACGGTGGCGGCGCGGGCCGGCGGCGCCGAGAGGAGGAGGCCGGATGCGGTGAACGTGAACAGCAGGATCGAGAACGAAACGGCAATACGGGAACGTGCAGCGCCGTGGGGCGTTGCGGGCATTCGGTGCCTCCCAGAGGGGCACGCGAGCCGGGGCCGGGCACGCGGAGCCTTCCATGGTCATGCGCCGGCGGGGCGTGAACCCGCCGGCGCCGTCACCCCGGAACTGCGGGGTGGCGGTTGTCGTGTCAGCGTGATGAGGGGAGGGGATCCGGTTTCGGCAGCTCATCCCGTGGCTGCCCGGGGCCGGTCGCACGCTTGCTACTCCGAGGGCGCGGAGCCGGTTCCCTTGGAACACGAGGCCCGCGGGGGGAACGCCGCGACGCCGTGTTCCGCGGCCCGCTCGCTCACTGGGGCGGTGAGCGGACCGGGCGGCATGCTACGGGCCGCGCGGGTGCCGATGCAACGACATTCGTGCGCTACCCGAACAATGCTCCAGTGTCCTGAGCGCCAGCGACTTGCGAGCACGGTCCGCTCCGAGGGCCATGGCGACGGACGCCGCGGATGACGCTAGACTGACGCTTCCATGCGCACGATCGGCCGCTACCGCGCTTCCTCGTTCGGGCCGCCCTCCCCGGCGGTGGCCGAGTCCGTGCTGCTCGTCGCGGTGGCGGCGGTGGCGCGACTGCCATTCCTCGGCACCGGCTGGGGCTCGGACATGGACGCATGGCGCTACGCCGGCGCCGCGCTTCGCATGCACGAGACCGGGCAGTACCAGCCCTCGCGCATCCCCGGGTTCCCCGCCTACGAACTGCTGCTGGCGGCGATCGCGCCGGGCGGGCCCGCGGCCGCGGTCCTGTGGTCGGTGGTGTGCGGCGTCGCCGCCTGCGTGCTGTTCCTGCGCATCGCGACCCGCCTCGGGCTGCCTCACCCGCTCTTGCTGGCGCTGACGCTGGCGCTCGCGCCGGGCGCCGCGGTGACCGCCACGCAGGCCATGGACTACGCGCAGGCGATGGCCCTGATGCTGGCCGCCTGGCTGGCGCTGCTGCACGGCCGCGCCGGACTGGCCGGCGTGCTGCTCGGTGCGGCCGCCTCGAGCCGGCCCACGCTGGCGCTGGTGCTGCCGGCCGCGGTGGTGATGCTGGCGCTGGCCGGGCGCGGACGCGCGGCGCTGGTGCGCGTGAGCGCGGGGTTCTCGGCGGCGTGGCTGGTGCTGCACCTGCCGGCGTTCGGCCACCCGGAACTCGTCACCTCGGGCAACCCCCTGCTCTTCCATGCCGCGCGCCACCACGTGGACGCGGGCACCTGGCTGCCGGTGACGCGCGGCGCGCTGGTGGCGCTGCTCGGACGGCTGCCGCTCGTGGTGGCCGTCGCCGGACTCGCCGGCCGGATGCTGCCGCGCCGCCGGCAACCGTCGGCCTTCGAGCCGCGCGGCGCGCGATGGCGGCCGAGCCTCGAGGGCCCGGTGTTCGAGGGGCTCGCGCTGGCGCCGCTGCTCGTGCTCTACCTGCTCGTGCCGCTCGACCCCGGCTATCTCGTGGTGGCGCTGCCGCTGGCGCTGGCCCTGCTCGCCCGCGTCATCCGCCCGGGCGCGCTGCTGTGGCTGGCGCTCGCCTGCGGACTCGAGTTGCTCGTGCAGGCGATGCCGGGCGAGCGCCGGCTCGCACCGGGCCGGGTCGCGAGCGAGCGCGCCGAACGCGTGCGCCTGCTGCGCGAGAGCCGGCGTGCGCGCAGCGACCTGCCCGACTCCACCGTGGTGCTCGCCGACCGCTCGCTGCTGCTGCGGCTGGTGGTGCACGAGCGGTCGCTCGAGCGCACGCCGCTCGCCTACGCGCCCTTCCATGCCTCAGGCGTGGCGCT
>CAZMQP010000071.1:0-9961 GCA_964568385.1 uncultured bacterium | reverse complement strand
CGAAGTAGCCGCCGGTGCGCACCTTGTGCTGCAGGAAGCGGTACGACACGTACAGGTCCTGCAGGTTCGGCTGCTGGTAGAACTGCCCGTAGTTGAAGCGCAGCTTGGTGCGGTCATCCACGGGGAAGGCGACGCCCAGTCGCGGCGAGACGCGGGCGTAGGTCTTGTTGGCTGCGAGTTCGTTGGCCTCGAGCGAATCCGGGCGGTCGTCGCCGGCGACGCCCAGCGGGCGCGTCTCGCTGACGAGCGCCTGCGTGTCCACGTTGATGTGGTCCAGGCGGATGCCGCCGTTCACCACGACGCCTTCACGCTCGAACTTGTCCTGCACGTAGGCCGACCACGTGCGCGGGTGCTTGGGGCCGTCCTGGTCGTCGTCGTCGTTCTCGACCAGGTCCACGCGCGTGATGTCGCCGGCGCCGTTGCGGATCACCTGCAGGTCGTAGCCGTAGCCGTCCCAGTCGGTCAGGTTGGGGTTGCTGCCGCCCAGCTGGACCGGGAAGAAGTGATTGAAGTAGCGCAGCGTGTGGCGCTGGTAATCCGCACCCACCTTCATCTGGTGGTAGCGGTTCACCTGCGAGGTCAGGCTGCCCTGGAAGCCGACGTACGACGAGTTGCGCTGCAGGTAGTCGTCGAAGACATGCCCCTCGCTGAAGAAGACCGGGATGTTCTGATCGAAGCGCGGATTCGAGGGGCGGTAGTACTCCGCCAGGCGGTCGAAGTGCACGCCGTCACCGCGCTTGCGGACGGTCTCGAACACGCCCACACCCAAGTTGTAGAACGTCTTCGGTGACAGGACGTGGTTCATCTGCGCGTTGTACGACGTGTTGCGGTCGAGATACTGCGGCGAGTGCGGCAGGTTGAACAGGTAGACGTGGCTGTACTCGCGCCAGCTCTCCTCCGAGCCGAGCCCGCCGAGCTTGAACTGGATCTTGTCGCTCGCCTGCCAGCCGAGCTTGCCGTTGAAGGTGAAGCCGCCGGACTGGTTGTTCGGCTTGAAGTCGTCGTCGAGGCCGAGCTCGCGGAGCTGGCTCCGGTAGCCGTCCGTCAGGAACGACGGCGAGCGGTCCCGCTGCCAGCGGCGCTCCGAGGAGACGAAGAAGCTCATGTCGTCACGGCCGGGCCACAGCGGGCCGCCGAACGAGACGTCATAGACGTTGTAGTCCGTCTTGCGGGCGCCGAGCCAGTCGCCGGCCAGCACGTCCGAGACCGCTTCGACCGCGCCGGAGTACTCGTCGGCGCCCTCGCGCGTGATCACGTTGACGGCGCCCGACATGATGCGGCCGTACTCGGCGCTGAAGCCGCCCGTGAGCACGACGACCTCCTCGATCGAGTTGTTGCTGATCGAGGTGCTGGACGATCCGGTCAGGGGGTCCTGCTGCGAGAAGCCGTCCACGAAGTAGGCGGTCTCGTTGGGGCGTCCGCCGCGGATGATGAGCGTGTTGCCGTTCTGGGACTCGGTGTCGATCTGCCGGCGGAAGTTGACGATGCCGGTCTGCTGCGCGGCCGCGTCGCGATAGCCGCGCGTGGGCAGCTTCTGGATGTCGTCGCTGCTGAGGAACCGGGTGGTGCCCGTGGCGTCGCGCTGCAGCAGCGGCCGCTCGGCGTCCACGACGACGCCCTCCATCTGCACGGCCTCGGTGCGCAGCGTCGCGTTGAGCGTGGTCGTGAAGTCCGGGGCGATGTTGACGTCCTGGACCGAGTAGGGCGCGTACCCCATGGCGTTCATGCGCACGGTGTAGCGGCCGCCTGGGATACCGAGCACGAAGAACTCGCCGTTCTCGTCGGTGATCGCCCCGAGGCGCTGGCCATCGATGCGGACATTGACGCCGGGAACGGGCTGCCTGCGCTCGTCCACCACGCGTCCGGACAGCTTGCCGGTGGTGCCGGCGAAGGCTGCGAGCGGGAGGAGGACGGCCGCCGCGCCCAACACGAGCGACCGGAGCGACCCCTTCAGTGTGCGAAGCATCGGAACGTCTCCTTTCAGGCGACGGGCCATGGCATCATCGCGAACACTCCACGACGACAGGGCGAGACGAGTGGGGACCTGCCGGGAACCGGGGAATCAGGGGAGGAGACGGGACGAACCCCAGGGTGGTCGGAATGGGACACGGACTTCCTGCGGCTCCCCTCCGGGTGGGTGAGGGGAACGCCATCCATTGGCGCTGAGAACCGTCGGGTGACGACCACGGGCCGGAGGCTAGGTCCAGTCCCGGACAAGTGTCAACCGGATGTCCGCCGCCGGACCCGATGCGGGCGGCAACGCGAAGGGCCGGGAGCGCTCTCGCGCTCCCGGCCCCAGCGGTGCTGCGGACCTTCGAGAGGTCAGATCACCACGCGTACGTGGCGGAGACCTTCGTGGCCATGTTGCTGTTCCACCAGAAGTTGGCCTCGTCGGAGCCCATCGTCTGCGCGACCGGGTTCAGATAGAACAGGTCGTCCAGGATCGCGTCGAACATCAGGTTGCCGACCTTGACGCCGGCGCCGATGTTCATGCGGAAGGGCGAATCCTTGAGCGTCAGCGTCTGCTGGTCGGCCGGGTCGGACGAGTTGTCCTCGACCTTGTACTGGTGCATCACGGCCTTCTCGGCGCCCATGCGGAGCGTGAGCCACGAGTTGACCTGCGACTCCAGGGCCATGAACACGTTCGGCATCAGCGTCTCGGTCGCCGTGAACTCGTCCGTGAAGCCGAAGCCCGACAGCACGCCGCTGTTGAGGCCGAACACGTCGTTCTCGGTGTCGAGCTTGTTCTGCGCGACCTGCACACCGAGCACGAAGAGGTCGTTGGAGCCGAGCGTCCAGTTGCCGGCGACGCCGATCTGCCAGCCCGACAGCTTGTTGTCGAACGACGTCGTGGTCGCACCCGAGACGAACTCGTTGGACAGGTCGAAGCTGTAGAACTTGGCGACCGGCACCACGAGGATGTTCGGCTGCCACTTCCACATCATGCGGCCCTGGACGAGGTACGTCGTGCCACCGTTGTCCTGGTAGGCGTTGGTGGTCGAGCCCGACGTGCTCGAGTTCTCGAACGTGCGGGTCTGGTAGAGGACCGAGAACTCCGTGTTGGTGTTCTCGTTCATCTCGAAGCCGATACCGCCGCCGATGCCGAACACGTTGCGCGCCAGGTTGTTGTCGCCCTGGTTCGCCGTGCCCGGACCGTCCACCTCGAACAGCGTCGTGGCGCCCGGGAGTTCGTCCTCGAGCGACATGAACGAACGGTTGATGCGCAGACCGACCGCCGTGGTGCCGAACGTCTTGCCCCACATGATGTCGAACTGCTCATTGCCGTTGCTGTTGATGTCCTGGCCGCCGATGCCGGCGTTCGGGCCCGTCATCTGGTCGCCCTGACCCAGCGACGCCGTCTCCTCACGCAGGTGGATGCCCCACGTGCCGAAGCGGCCGTCCCACAGGTTCGTCAGCACGGCGCCCATGGCACGCTCGTAGCTGTACGGGTTGCTGGTGACCGGGTTGACGAGGTCGTTGCCGAGCTCGCCGTACACGATGTTGCCGACACTCGTCAGCGTCGAGGGCCAGCCGTAGATCGAGGTGTAGTCCTTGGTGTAGTCCGGGGTGAGCGCCATGCCCTGCAGGCGCGACGTCGAAGCCTGGGAGACGACCGGGAGGATGGCGAGGGTCGCCACCGCAGCCGTGATACGAAGGAAACGCTTCATGAGGGACTGCCTCCTTGCGAAAAAGGTCAGAGCTGCGATTCCACGGGCCAGCGATCGACGGGACGAGGATCGCTGGTGATACGAAGTGGTTCTCAGCCCCACCTCCTTTCGCGTCCGTGCCGAAGTGCATCGGAACCTGGTGACATACCAAAAGCTCCTTCCCATTCCCTGCGAAGGAGCCGCGCCGAAGAAGAGCCAAGACCTCGCTGGCGAGCGTGGCCTGACATTCGTCCGGACGGGAAACTAGGAACGAGCCCCCCCCCTGTCAAGGCGATTCTCCCCCTGTCGGGAACCGATTCTCGGGAGTCCGGGTAGTACTGGGATGGCCCGCGGCCTCGCCCAGCCCCGGAACTGGGGCGCCAGATCGGCCGCATGGAGCGGCGAACCGGGCTCCAGCGACTGGATGCGAACGAGACCGCGACAGTGCGCGAAGTACATGCCCCCCAACGCGATACCGACGTGTGAGCGGCGCGCCGCCGGCGCCGTGCTGAAGAAGGCGAGGTCGCCGGCGGCGGGCGCGGCCCCGGCGGCCAGCGGGTGGCTGGACCGCCACTGGTGGTGGGCGTCTCGGGGCAGGGCCACCCCCTGTTCGGCCAGGACCAGTTGGACGAAGGCCGAGCAGTCGAGTCCGGCCGGAGTGCGTCCGCCCCACAGATAGGGGGCGCCGAGCAGGCTGCGGACGCGCTCCTCGAGCGGTGCGATCCGGTCCCCGGCGAGCCGGAGCGACGCCGACGGCAGCCAGCCCCGGCGCGCGTCCGGGAGTTCCACCGGCCGCCAGCCGCGCCGGGCCCGACCGGCGATCAGGCGCGCCCCGAGGAAGGCCGGGCCGACCCCGGCTGTGGAGCCGGGTTCGGCGACGATCGAGGCGAGGGGCACCGCGAGGCGCGCCGAGGCGAGCGCCTGCCAGCGCCGCGCGCGCGCGGCCGAGCACGGCACGAACCCCCAGGCGCGCACCCAGCCGCGGTAGCCGTCGGTGCACGAGCACACGCGCCGCCAGCCCGCCCGGGCGCCGCCCACGAGTTCCACCACCTCGCCCAGCAGCAGCTGCGAGCCCAGTTCGGCGCGGTGGTCGGGACGCACGCGCAGGTCGAGCGCGGCGATCGAGACCACCCCGTGCGTCGCGACGCGGGTCATTCGATGGCGGGCTGGATCATGGTGAAGCGCCCGAACCCCTCGCGATCGGCGAACACGTAGCGGCGGTAGGGCTGATGGTAGGTCCAGATCTCGAGCGCCGGTGTCTGGGTGGAGGCCTGCCGCTGCTCCACCTGGTCCGGGGCGCCGTGCCGCACGTAGATGCGGCCCATGTCGGACCTCCAGCCGGGACCGAATCCCTGGAAGTTCTGCTCGGCATGGTTCAGCCGCCGGAAGAACTCGAGCTGGTACTCGTTCCGCGCCGTCTCGGGCGTGGGGTCGCGCCGGCGCCAGAAGGCCTCCCAGGCGGCCGCCTGCTCGGCGTCGGTGCGCAGCGCCCGCATCGGGTCCACCTCGGCATCCGGGGCGATGTAGGCCAGCGCCTCGAGCATGAGTTCGTAGGCACGGCCGCGGGGCGGCCCGCTCTCCTCCACCTCGAAGGACCGGGAGGTGCGATAGCGCTCGCGGCCCTGCTGCCACTCCACCTCGAGCACGTGCGCGCCGACCAGGAACTCGGGCCTGCCGGGCCGGACCAGCACCGGCTCCGCCGAGAACCGCAGCGTGACGAGGGTGTCGCCCTGCGACAGCACGTCGCCCGAGGCCTCGAGCACGCGGTAGCGGAACCGGTACTCGCGCGGCCACGCCCCCGGGCGGCGGTCGAAGAGCACGACGCGGGCGGCCAGGTTGGCGATCTCGGGCCCGAAGCGCCGGGTCGGCTCGGGATGGAAGCCCAGCGAGTCCACGGCGCCCAGCTGCAGGTCGGCGAATCCCACCGGAACCCTGCGGACATCGGCCAGTTCGAGGCGTTCCTCGGCCGAGGACTCGGCCTCGGAGTCGAGGTCCCGCACCCGCACCCGGACCCGGTAGCGGCCGGGGGGCACGTCGAACCGGCGGGACTCCACGAGCTGGTAGCGCGGGCTGGCGGTGACCGGGTAGCGCTCGATGCGCAGCCGCCGCTGCCAGGCATCGCCGTAGAGGCGGTCGCGCCGCTCGGGCTCGAGTTCGACGCTGAACGCGGCGCCACTGCCATAGCCCGTGCCGAGGCGGCTCCAGCTGAGCTCGGTGTAGGGCACCGTGATGATGACCCCGACCGACGATCTCCCCGAGGTGTCCACGTCCACCGAGACATCGGCGCTGAAGTGGGGCGGCTGCAGGGACCGGAGCGGCGGCACCTCGGCGGCGCCGGCGGCCGGGGCCAGCCCGCACAGGACCGCGGCG
The DNA here is from genome assembly GCA_964568385.1 of uncultured bacterium. GTDB lineage: Bacteria > Eisenbacteria > RBG-16-71-46 > RBG-16-71-46 > RBG-16-71-46 > CADEFY01. Next base: position 3,944 of record CAZMQP010000071.1, on the reverse strand, counting down.
AAGAGGAGACTCGGGACGAGGCGGTGCGGACGGCGGAGGGCGCTCACGGTGGCGCGGACCCTAGCACACCGCCCGGCGCGCTCAAGGCGGGCCGCCGCCGCCCGCCCGCCGCCGCTTGACGCACCGCCCGCCCGCGTGGCCTCATCGGGGGCGCCGGGCCGGTCATCTCCATCCGGGAGAAGGGTCTCCACTGCCTTTGAACCCCATCCGATCCATCGCCTGCCGCCTGCTGCTCGTGGCGGCGGCGCTGCCGGCCGCCGTGACGCCCGCACGGGCGACCATGCCGACCCCCGCGGGGACCGTGCCGGACGCGGTCGTGGCGGGCTTCGAGCGCGGCCTCTTCCGCCTGCCCGAGCCCCCTCCGGAACTGCGTACCAGCACCCAGCGGACCGCGTGGTTCATCCCCATCATCCGGGTGCAGTACCCCGACAGCGCGCTGTCGTTCGGGGCGGGCGCGCTGACCTCGCTGCTGTTCGACACGACCGGCGTCCACCCCGGCGGCAGCCTCTCGGAGTACTGGAGGGCGGTCTCGCGCGGCCGGCTGCAGGTGCGCGGCGAGGTGGTGGCCACCGTGACGCTGCCCCGCGAGCGCAACTATTACGCCAACGACTCCTGGGGGCTGAATGCCATCTCGACCCCCAACAACATCGCCGGACTCCTCAAGGAGGCGGTCTTCCTGGCCGACCCGAGCGTGGACTGGCGGCGCTTCGACCTCGATGGCGACGGCTTCGTGGACATGTTGTGGATCGTCCACCCGTGCCGGGGCGGTGAGCTCTCCGGCAGCCGCCGCGACCTGTGGTCCATCACCTCGAGCATGGCGAGCGGCTGGGCCAACGCCTCGGCCATCGAGACGCAGGACCTCATCCCCGGCTCGGTGTCTCAGCGCATCCGCATCGACCGCTTCTCGACGCTGCCCGAGCGATCGGGCTTCGTGCCCGGCGCGATGAGCGAGATCGGCGTCTACTGCCACGAGTTCGGCCACGCGCTCGGGCTGCCCGACCTCTACGACACGTCGGTGCTGGGCGGCGCGGCCAACGTGGGGCCCGGCAACTGGTCGCTGATGTCCACCGGCACCTACGGCGGCGACAACGCCTCCCCGCACTCCCCCACGCACATCGGGGGCTGGGCGCAGCGCTATCTGGGCTGGTCGGACTGGCTCCAGCCGGCGGAGGACTCCACGCTCACGCTCGCGCCGCTCGCCTCGGGGGGCCGCGTGGTGAGCCAGAGCTTCGAGGGCGGCTCGAGCAGCGAGCACCTCGTGCTCGAGTGCCGCCATCCCTCGGGCGTGGACCGCTCGCTGCCGGGCGCCGGGCTGATCGTGACGCAGGTGGACGAGGCGCTGATCGGCCTGCGCCTGTCCTCGAACCGCGTCAACACCGGCCCCACGCCCGGCCTGCGCGTGATCGAGGGGGATGCCGACGCCGACCTGCTGCGCGGCTTCAATCGCGGGGACGCCTCCGACCCACTGCCCGGCGCGCTCGCGATCGGACGCCTCGACGACGACACGTCCCCCTCGCTGCGCAGCATCGCCGACGCCGCGACCGAACTGTGGCTCGACCCCATCGAGACGCGCGGCGACAGCGTGCGGGTGCGGGTGGGCGTGTTCCCGCGCCACTGGCAGCCGGAGTCGGCGACGCCGGTGGACCACCCCATCGCCTCGTTCGGGCCAGCGCGCCGCTTCCGCGTGCGCCCGGACGGCACGCAGGTGCTGGTGCGCAGCGAGCAGACGGCGGCCGGGGTCCAGGTGGTGCTGCACGAGCGCCGGCGTGGCCAGGCGTGGAGCGAGCCCGTGCCGGTCACCGCCAGCGCGGGCGGCGCCTACGAGCCCAGCGTGGCGCTGCTGCCCGGCGACGACCTCGCGGTGTCGTGGTCGGATCTCTCGGGCGGCATCGCGCAGGTGCGCTACCGCGCCCGCGTGCGCGGGTCGTGGACCGCCGAGCGCGCCCTGTCGCAGGCGCCCGAGGGCGCCTCGTCCTCGGCCCTCGCCGCCGACGCGCGCGGCCGTGTGTCCGCCGCCTGGCTCGACCTCGTGGGCGGCGTCCCGCGCGTGCGCCTGCTCCAGTTCCTCTACACGGCGCCCTTCGGCACGCCCTACTCGCTGACCGGTCCCGCGGACTCGCCCACGGCGCCCGCGGTCGCGATCGCCCCCGACGGCGTGACCGCCGTGGTCTGGCCCGACCGCAGCAGCGGCCGCGACATCTTGTGGTTCGCACGCCTCGTGCCGGACTCGGGCCTGGCGCCGCGACTGCGGCTCGGTCCCAACACCGCCGCCAGCCAGCCGGCGGTGAGCATCGAGTACGACTCCTCGGGCACGCTGCACTCGGTGTGGCAGTCCATCGGCGATGGGCCCGCCGAACTGCGCTACCAGCGCCGCGGCCGCCTCGGCCTTCCGGCTCCGCGCGACACCATCCTGGAATCCGGCGGGGACGCCGTGCAGGCCCCCCAGCTCGCGGTGGACCTGTTGGGCGGGCTGCACCTGGTCTACGAGCGTTCGACCCTCGCGGGCACCGAGGTGCGCTACCTGCGCTGGCGCCCGAACGCGGGCTGGGACCAGTTCCCGACCCGGGTCTCGGCGGCGGCCGATCCGCTCGCCACCCGCCCCGAGGTGGGCGCGGTCACGCACGGCATCGTGGACGTGGCCTACGCCAGCTTCGCGACCGGCAGCGAGCGCGTGATGGTGCGCGGCCGGCGGGTCGCCGGCGAGGGCGTGCTCGATGCGCCGGCGCCCGGGGCCCCTGCCCACCGCCGCACCGCGCTGGCCGTGCACCCGCAGCCGCTGCGCGCCGGCGGCGTGCTCGAGGTCCGGGGCGATGCGCTCGCGCCGGGCGATGCGGTCGAGTGGCTCGACGTGGCCGGCCGCCGCATCGCCGTGACCACCACCGGCCCCGGCGGGCACGCGCGCTTCGGGCCGGGGACGACGCGGTCGCTGGCCGCGGGAGTCCACTTCGTCCGCCGAGCCGGGGGCGGCCCCGCCGCCCGCGTGGTGGTGCTGCGTTGACCCTTGGTCGCCTGCTCCTGGCCGCGCTCGCCGCCCCCGTGCTGCTCGGCGGGGCGCTCGCGGTGGACGAAGGGCTGCTCGAGCGCTGGCCCGCGGCCGGCGCCTGGCTCCTGCCCGTGGGCGACCCGTATGCGCTCGGCGCGCCGTCCGACCCCGCCTCGCCGTTCCGGCAGAGCCGCGGCGTGACGCGCCGGGGCGGCCGCGTCACACACCAGGGCGCCGACCTGCTGAATGGCCGCGCCGGCGATACCGTGCGAGCCGCGGCGAACGGGCTCGTGATCAAGGCGAGCCGCGGCGAGAACGACGGCTACGGCCAGCACCTGGTGCTGGCGCACCGCGGCCGGGGCGGCGACCTGCACTACTCCGTGTACGCGCACCTGCTGGCGGGTTCCATGCGTGTGGAGGTGGGCGATGTGGTGGCGGCGGCCCAGCCGATCGCGCGCGTCGGCCGCACCGGCCGGGCCACGACGCCCCACCTGCACTTCGAGGTCCGGGAGGGCCGCGACCCCGCCCAGCCATGGGAACTGGCGCCGGTGCTCGAACCGCTCGAGTTCGTCGCCGAACGCCTGCCGACGCTGCGCGAGGACGGCCACTGGGCGAAGTCCTACCTCGAGTGGGGCGAACGCGCCGCGTTGCTGCCGGCGGGGGCCCACACCGGCGACGCGGTGTCGCGCGAGCGCTGGTGGCGCATGCTGGCCCAGGCGGCCGTGAGCCCGCTGCAGGGAGGGCACGACGACGCCCACCGCCTGCGCGACACCCTCATCGCGCTGGGGGTCCTGCCCGAGGACGAGGCCGGCGGCGCGCCGGCGCAGGCCGTGCGCTGGAGCGAACTGGCGCGCGACGTCCGCCGCCTGCGCGACATCGGCGTGCGCCTGCCGCGCGCACCGCAGCCGCGCGACTCGCTGCGGGCCGCCTGCGAGGCCCGGCTCGGCTGCGAGCGCCCGAG
>CAZMQP010000070.1:0-10009 GCA_964568385.1 uncultured bacterium | reverse complement strand
AGAAGCGCCATCCCCGGACCCACCTGCGCTCCGCCACCGCGATGTGGGACTTCTGGTCGCTCTCGCCGGAGTCGCTGCACCAGGTGACCATCCTGATGTCCGACCGCGGCCTGCCCACCGACGTGCGCCACATCAACGGCTACGGCAGCCACACCTTCAGCATGATCAACGCGAAGGACGAGCGGTTCTGGGTGAAGTTCCACTTCAAGACGATGCAGGGGCACCGTCACTGGACCAATGAAGAGGCCGCCGAAGTCGTCGGACGCTCGCGCGAGTCCACGCAGGAGGACCTCTACGGCGCGATCGAGCGCGGCGAGTTCCCGAAGTGGCGCTTCTGCATCCAGGTGATGCCCGAGGCCGACGCGGCCAGGACGCCCTACAACCCGTTCGACCTCACCAAGGTGTGGCCGCACGGCGACTACCCGCTGATCGACGTCGGGGTGATCGAGCTGAACCGCAACCCGGCCAACTACTTCGCCGAGATCGAGCAGGCCGCCTTCTCGCCGTCGAACATCGTGCCCGGCATCGGCTTCTCGCCGGACAAGATGCTGCAGGCGCGCATCTTCTCGTACGCCGATGCGCACCGGTACCGCCTCGGCACGCATTACGAGGCGCTCCCGGTCAACACGCCCAGGTGCCCCGTGCATCACTACCACCAGGACGGGCCGATGCGATTCTTCGAGAACAACGCCAACCCCGACGCCTACTACGAGCCCAACTCGTTCGGCGGACCGGTCGAGCGGCCCGAGGTGGCGGAGCCGCCGCTGGCGCTGTCGGGTGACGCGGACCGCCACGACCACCGCGACGGCAACGACGACTACAGCCAGCCGCGCGCCCTGTTCCAGCTGTTCGACGCCGGCCAACGCTCGCGGCTGTTCTCGAACATCGCCGCCGCCATGCAGGGGGTGCCGGAGGCGATCGTCGAACGCCAACTCGGCCACTTCCACAAGGTGCACCCGGAGTACGCGGCCGGGGTGCGGGCCGCGCTCGACGCCCGCGCCGGCGCCGCTTCCGCCGCACGCTGACCCCGGCCTCGCGCGGCCCGCGGAGAGCCTCACCGCGGGCCGCGGCCGGAGGCGGCCGCAGGGCGCGTGCTAAGCTGCCGTCCCCATGACGACGCCCGTGCCCCGCCTGCTACCCGACGCGCTCCTCGACCACGTCCGCGCGCAGTTCCCGGCGCTGGACTCGCCCTGGGCGCTGTTCGACAACGCGGGCGGCAGCGTGCCGCTGGGTACGGTCGCCGACCGTGTCGCCGAGTACCTGCGCGGCCACGCCGTGCAACTGGGCGCGAGCTACGAACTCTCGCAGCGGGCGACCGCCCAGGTCGCCGAGGGACACCGCGCTGCGGAGCGGCTCGTGAACGCCGAGCCGGGCGAGGTCGTGCTCGGCGCCTCGACCACGGCCAATCTGCGCCTGCTGGCCCGGGCGCTGCGGCCGTGGTTCGGACCGGGAGACGAGGTCGTCGTCACCGATCTCGACCACGAGTCCAACATCGGCCCGTGGCGGGCCCTCGAGTCCGAGGGCGTCACGGTGCGCGAGTGGCGCTTCCGGCGCGAGTCCGGCGACCTCCACGCCGAGGACCTGGACGCGCTGCTCGGCCCCCGTACGCGCCTCGTGTGCTTCACGCACTGCGCGAACGTCGTGGGCACGCTGCACGACGCGGCGGGGCTCGTCCGACGCATCCATGCCGCGGGCGCCCTGGCGTGCGTGGACGGCGTCGCCTTCGCGCCCCACCGGCTGGTGGACGTGAAGGCGCTGGGCGCCGACTTCTACGCGGTGTCGCTCTACAAGACCTTCGGCCCGCACCTGGGACTGCTCTACGGCCGGCGCGAGCTGCTCGAGCGCGCCGCATCGCAGAATCACTTCTTCGTCGGCCCCGGGGAACTGCCGGGCAAGTTCGAGCCGGGCGGCGTCCCGCATGAACTCGCCGCATCGCTGCCCGCGATCCCCGAGTACCTGCTCGGCCTCGAGGCGAAGCTGCACGAGGGCGGCACCGGGCCCGAGCCCGAGCGCCTGGCGCGCGCCTTCGGCGCCATCGCCGCGCACGAGGCGGCGCTCGCCGCGCCGCTGCTCGCCTTCCTCGCCGGCCGCGCCGGGGTGCGGGTGGTGGGGGAGCCGACCGCGGACCCGCAGCGGCGCGTGCCGACCGTGGCCTTCACGCTCGACGGCCGCGATGCCGCGGACATCCCGGCGGCGCTCGATGCCGCAGGCGTCGCCATCCGCTACGGGCACTTCTACGCGCATCGCGCCATCGAGGCGATGGGGCTGCTGCCGCGCCATGGCGTCGTGCGCGTCAGCATGGCGCACTACAACACACCGGCCGAAGTCGGCCGCCTGATCGAGGCGCTCGATCGCGTGCTCTGACCCCGGGTGGGTCGGTCAGCCTCGGGCCGCGAGCCTCGCCTCGAGCGCCGCCACGCGCTCGCGCAGGGACGCCACCTCGGCCCGCAGCGCCTCCCAGTCGGCCGCTGTCGCGCCGCCCGCCGGCGATGCGGCAGGGCGGGCGGGAGGCACCGGCGCCGCAGGCGCGGAGTAGGTGGCCGGTCCGCTCGCCGCCGAGGCGAGCACGTGCTGCCGCTCGGCGTCCGGATAGAGCGCATGGCTGACCAGCTGACCGCGGCCCGGCGGGGTCAGCTCCAGCATCAGGCCGCGCGCCACGAGCCCCTCGACGATCCGCTTGAGCTCGGTGACATCCGCGATCGGCTCCATGCGGGCAGCGCGCGCGCGCAGGTCCCCGAGCGACTGGGCGCCGCGCAGCAGCAGTTCGGCCAGCACCGCCAGTTCGGCCTTGGTCACCCCGAGCCACTCGTAGGCGAGCTGCCGGTACTTGGACACGCGTCCGACCCAGTCGATCTCCTGCACCACGCCCATCGTGCGCAGTTGATCGAGCGCCTGCTCGACGTCGGTGTCGTCGTAGTCCGTCAGCGGGTCGCGATTGCTCTTCTGATTGCAGCCCGCGACGATGGCATTGACGCTCATGGGGTAGGCGGCCGGCGTGGTCTTGGCCTTCTCGATCAGCACGCCGAGCACGCGGCGCTGGCGGGCATCGAGCGGCCGCCAGGCGGGCCGGGCGGCGGGGGAGTCGGACATCGTGGACCTCTCTCGGGGTTCGGGACGCGGCCTCTCGGGTCGCGGCAGTGGACCACGTCGAGCGGGCGGCCGTCGAGACCGGGCGCATCCCGCGCCGCCGGGACGCATCACAAGCCCGTGTGGGGGTTGCGGCTGGAGCCGCCGCTCCCGACCCATGGGGGCCGCGCCCCCGTCACCACAGGGGGCTGCCGTATGGACGTCTTCACCAGCACCAGTCTGACAGACGTGATCGCCTCGCTGAAGGCGGTCGGCTACCTCGAGGCCGTGGTGGGCGGGCTGACCGCCCTCGCCTTCGGCGTCGCCTACTTCTTCGGACGTGCGGGCATCCGCGGCGGGGACGTGCGCTTCTGGCGCTCCATGGTCACGCTCGGTCCGCGCATTCTGCTGGGCGCCATCTTCTTCGTGATGGGCGGCCTGAACGGTTTCTTCCAGATCGTGCCCGCGCATCCCTCGTCCCTGAGCGAGCCGTGCGTGGCCTGCCAGCCGTTCCTGCAGGGCGTGGTCTCGACGGGCTACCTCTTCCCGTTCATCAAGGGCGTCGAGCTGCTCACCGGCGGGCTGCTCATCGCCGGCCTCTGGGTGCCGCTGGCCACGGCCATGCTGGCGCCCATCGCGGCCAACATCGTGCTCTACCACCTGTTCCTGAACCCGTCCGGGCTCGCCGTCGCCATCCTGATCGCGGTGCTCTACGCCATCACCGCGTGGCAGCAGCGTGCCGCGTTCGCGCCGCTGCTTCGCGCGCGACCCACGGGGGCGTGATCTCCGCGGGCGCGTCGAAGGACGACGCGCTCAGGACGAGGGGCTCGAGGCGCGCTCGCCTTTCTGCGCGCGCGCGATGAACCTTGCGAGCGGCAGGCCCACCAGAGAGATCGCGGCCATGACCAGGAACGCCTGCGAGTAGCCCTGGCCCACGATCAGGCGGCCGACGAGCAGCGCGGCCCATGCCTCACAGGCGTTGGTGGCCGCCATGTAGCTGCTGAACTGCGTGGCCCCGAGCGCGGGGTCGGACAGCTCCATGAACCAGGCGTAGGTGGAGGCGGTGAACAGGCCGATCCCCAGGTAGACCACCGTCAGCAGTCCGAACGTGGCCGCCGCTCCGGCGCCCGGGGACAGCGCCAGCGCCACGATCGCCGCCGCCAGCAGCGCGAGGGCCGCACCCGCGGCCCGCCCGCGCCCGGCGCGGTCGGCGAGCGCCCCGCCGAGGAAGCCCCCGGCGACGGTGGCCACGATGACGGGCAGCGCGAGGAACGTGCCGATGGCCGCCGCGCTCTGGCCGCGATCCACGAGGAACGGCCCCGCCACGGTGCCCACCGCCTCGAAGCCGGCGCCGGAGACGAGTGCGAACGCCAGTCCGAGCCAGGTCGAGCGCCGGCGCAGCGCGGCCCGCAGCGCGAGTCCGAGTCCGTGCGGGCGATCGGCAGCCACGGTATGCCCTCGGGCGGTCGCGAGCAGGGCCAGCGTGCCGGCCAGCACGACGATCAGGCCCGCGGGCACGGCACGCGGATCCAGGGCCGAGGCGGCCACCAGCGCCAGCCCGCCGAACAGCGAGCGGCCGAGCAGCATGCCGGCCTGCATCCAGGCATTGAGGTCACCGCGATGACCGACCGGCGTGGACGTGATGGCCAGACCGTCGATGGCCACATCCTGCGTGGCGGCGGCGAAGGAATGGACGAGCAGGCAGGCGACGATCCAGCGGAAATGCGTGGCGGGGTCGAGCAGCAGCAACGGCACCAGCGCCAGCGCCATCGCGGTCTGGGCGACGACGGCCCAGCACCGGTAGCTGTGGCCGTGGCTTCGCGAGGCGTCCACCAGCGGCGCCCAGACGAACTTGAGCGTCCACGGCAGCACGAGCAGTGCGGTCAGCTGCGTGATCTGGTCCACCGGCACGCCGGCCGCGCGCAGCTGCGTCGGCAGGTACCACCAGATGAAGCCGATGGGTGCGCCTTCGGCGAAATAGAGCGCGGCGAACAACAGGCGCCTGCCGCCAGGCGTGGCGAGCAGATCGCGTCGCGTGGAGCGCGAGCCTCCCGAGTCGTGCGTCACGCGGGCACCGTGACCGATGGAGCGGGCGGTCGCAAGACACCGGTTCCCCGGGGGCCCCAAGAAATCCATGAACGGCTTGTGCCATTGGGCGCCAGTGCGTCCAGCGCCCGCCACTCTGTCCGGACCGCGGAGTCTCGGACATCCGACTCGGCGCGGCGAGGCGTCCAATCGCATACCCTCTCGCGCCCCGGCTCCCGTGCCGGCCCGGCACGGCGCCTGTGGCATGCTCCCGACATGGCCGGGGACTCCCACCAGGTACGACGCATGCCGCCTCATCGGCGGGAGATCGTGGACGCCCTCGCGGTCGGAATGCGCCGCCACATGGTGCATGCGCTGCTCGAGCTGGACGTCTCGCGTCCGAGGCGTCTCCTGCGCGAACCTCCCTCCGGCGGCGGCGAGCCGCTTTCGTTCACGGCGTTCGTGGTGGCGAGTCTCGCTCGCGCGATCGAGCGGGACCCGCTGCTGCACGCCTGCCGCGACTGGCGGGGGCGACTCGTGCTGTTCGACGATGCCGACATCGTCACGCTCATCGAGGGCGCACCGGGTGCGCCCGCGGTGCCCCACGTGATCCGGTCGGCCAATCGCCGGTCGGTCGGCGACATCAGCGCCGAGATCCGCCGCATCCGATCGGCTCCGGCCGCCAGTGTGCAGCGCTCCGGACCAGTCGTGCGAGCCTCGCGCTTCGTGCCCGGTCCGCTGCGGCGGCTTTTCTTCCGGCTGCTCCGCCGCCAGCCGCACCTGATGAAGCGCACTGCGGGTACGGCGCTCGTGACGTCGGTCGGCATGTTCGGCGCGGGCGCGGCGTGGGCCATCGGCATCGTGCCCCTTCACACGACCTGCCTCACCGTGGGTGGCATCACCACCAGGCCCCTCGTCGTGGACGGCCGCATCGTGCCGCGTGAAGTGCTGTCGCTGACGCTCAGCGTGGACCACGACATCGTGGACGGCGCACCGGCGGCCCGGTTCGCCGCCCACCTGCGGGAGCTGATCGAGCGCGCGGCCCTGCTCACGGAGACCGGAGCGCCGGACGCCTAGGGGGGCGCGGCGCGAGGTTGCTCACTTCCGCGGGTCGGGCCTCACCGTCACGGTCCGGCGCTCGCCCGCACGCTCGATCTCGAAGGTCAGCGGCTCGCCGGTCTGGAGCAGCGGCGTGAGCACGCCCATCAGCGGCTCGCCGAGCGGCTTGCCATTCACGCGCCGCAGGAGATCGCCGGACCGCAATCCGCCTCGCTCGGCGGCGCTGCCGGGCAGCACGCGTTGGGCGAGCACGCGGCCGTCATCCTCGATCCCGAACTCGATGCCCAGTGAGAAACGCGGCGATGCGCCACTTCGGACGAGTTCGGCCAGACGGCGTCCCACGCCGGCGGCACGGTCGCCTGGGCCCGAATGGGCATTGGAACTCAGGATCATCCGGTCGTCCGCCCCCTCGGTGTACATGCAGAGGAAGCCGCGATCATCGCCCCCGGCCATCAGGCCGTTTGTGAAGTAGCGCTCGGCAGAGGCCGGCGAGAGCGTCCGGCCCGAGTGGATCGCGGTCAGCCAGCGATCGAGGTCCCCCGGCGTCGAGGCCATGCCGCCGCTGCCCATCACCAGCCAAGAAGTCCGGCCCCAGTGCTTGGGCGTGTTGCGCACGCCGACGCCCTGACCTTCGAGGCCCTCGGCGAAGGCGCTGTCGGGCAGATGCGCGACGTCCTCGTGAAGCCCCGTCCGCGTCAGGCCGGCCGGTCCCAGGAAGTGGCGCCTGAGGAAGGCGCCGTACGGCTCGCCCGAGACGACCTCGACGATGGCGGCGAGCAGCACCCACGCCGAGTGCGAGTGCGCCCGGCTCTCACCGGGCGAGAACCGAAGCGGCCGGCCGAGGATGCGGCGCACCGCCGTGTCGCGATCGATCCACGACAGGTCCTTGTCCTCGTCGCTCTCGAGATGATGGAAGTCGGGGAGTCCGGAGCGCCCGCGCAGCAGGTGGTCGAGCGTCATGGTGCGCTTGTCGGCAGGCACGCCGGCCAGGTGCACACCGAGCGTGTCGGACAGGCGCAGCCGTCCCATCTCGGCCAGCTTGAGGATTGCCGCCCGGGTGAAGTCGATGGGCGTCGAGCCGATCGCGAAGATGCTCTCGGTGCCGACGGGCCGCCGCCGCTCGCGGTCCGCGACGCCATAGCTGCGATGGAGCACGATCTCGCCTCCGCGTCGCACGAGCACGGTGCCCGAGAACCCGCGTGCCGCCTCGGCCTCGAGGCGAGCCTCGAGGTTATCCCACGTGATCGGCGCGACCTCGACGTCGCGGCGGACCGTGGCCGCCTCCGGCTCCAGGATCAAAGAGACGATGCGGCGTGGCGGAGTGGGTTCGAGCCGGAACACGACCGCCGAGGCGCCGGACTCGCGGCGGAACGTGAGACGTGTGCCGCCGCCCTCGGCCGGCCCCGCTTCGATGCCGTTGAAGTGCGCGCAGGTCTCACGGATGCGTGCGAGCAGCGCGATCAGCTGGCCGGGGGCGAATGACTCGCGATAAGCGGGCGAGAGGTGATCGTCGGCGAATGCGCGCAGGCTCGCCTCGCCCGTGCCCTCGATCAGGGCCTCGATCGCCCGCCCGCGTTGCTGCGGGACGGCCGCTTCACCGCTTTGGGAGAGCGCGGGGGAGACGAGCGCGAGCGCCGCCAGCAGCGCCGCGATGAGGATCGGCACGAACATGGGCATGGGTCCACTCCGGGGTCGGCGGATTCCTTGGTGTGCATGGAGGTTGGACGCGGCGTGGCCGCAGAGGGTTGGAGCGCGCGCACTCCTGCCTCAGCCCGCCCCGGTCCCGCCGGGAGGCCCCGGGCGTCCGCGCGCGCGCCGAATGGACACCGACACGTCCTCGGGCCGCAGTTCCAGCAGGTTGCCGAGTCGGCGGGCGAGGATGCCCTCGTCGGTCGTCAGCTCGCCGTCGGCCAGCACCACGCGCCACAGGACCTCGGCGATCGCGAGCCGCCTCGGCTCGTCGAACGCGTTCACCAGCACGCGGGTGAACTCGTGCAGCGAGACGGACTCGCGTCGCGCGCGCTCGGCGCCGGCGAGCACCTCCTCGACGGCGACGGGGCCGAGCCCGAACTGCTGGCGGAGGCCGTGCGTGATCGCCGCCTGCTCCAGCGGGTGCACCCGATCGTCGGCGCTCGCCGACTCCAGCAGCAGCGCCGCCAGCGCCACCTCGGGCGAGTGGCTCCCGCCGCCACTCGCCTGGGCCGCGGGGCCCTCTTCGCCCGCTCCCAGCAACAGGTCCCGCAACCGCTGCAGCATGTCGATCCCCCGCGTGGCCGCCGCCCCGCCGGGTCCAGCGACCCGGCACGTCTCCCCGCCACCCTAGCCCATGCCGTCGGGGCGAGGCACCGTGCATGCGCCGGGGCGACGGCGCTCCGCGGGGCCCTAGCGCAGCAGCACCACCTTGCGGCTGAGGTGGCGGGACGCGTCACTGGCCCGCACCCAGTAGAGCCCCGGAGCCGCCCGGACGCCCGAGGCCTCGCGACCGTCCCACCGCAGCGAGTGCCGGCCTGCCGGCAACGCCCCGTCCTGGACGGTCGCCACGCGCCGCCCGCCCGCATCCAGCACCTCGACGCGCACGAACGAGGCTCGCTCGAGCGAGAGCGTGAGATGCGTCGCTCCCGAGGTGGGGCTCGGGCCCGCCGCCAGCGCGAGTCCCGGCGCGAGTGCCGCCTCGGGCGCCGCGAGCACGGCTCCCGGCAGCGCGATGCGGCGCAGGATGTCGGGCATGCGCAGGGCCCAGTGGTACTCGGTGTGCGCGTGCCCCTCGGCCTCGACGTGGAACAGATCCTGGTCGAGCACCATGCCCTGCGAGATGAGGATGTCGCGCATCGCGCGGAGATTGGGGACGCCGGTCGCCGCCTCACCCGTGCCCATGTCGTGATACCAGACGTCCACCACGGGCTTGGGTTGCAGCGAGGCCCACGTGATCATCATGTTGCCCGCGTACCAGTAGGAGGGCGAGATGGCGGCGATGCGGCCCCACGTGTCGTCGTACTGGTAGCCGGCGTACGCCGACAGCAGGCCGCCCAGCGAACTGCCCGCCATCCAAGTGGACTCCGGACCCGTCCGCGTGCGGTACCGGGCGTTGATGGCGGGCAGCAGCTGGTCGCGGATCGCCTGCAGGAACACGTCGGCGCCGCCACCCCCGCACGGCACGCCCGGCCACGGGGTGTACTCGATGCAGCGGGCGTCGCTGTTGTCGATACCCACCACGATGAGCGGCGCGATCTCGCCGCTCCCGATCAGCGCCTCGCATGCCTCGTCCACGCGCCACTCGCCGGCGAAGCTCGTGCGCACGTCGAACAGGTTCTGGCCGTCGTGCATGTAGAGCACGGGGTAGCGTGCCTCCGGGTTCGTGAAGTAGTCCGGTGGCAGGTAGACGCGGCAGGTGCGCCCCGCGAGGAAGCCGGGCGTCGAGAACAACTCGACGTGGCCGCTGATCGTGCCCAGATCCGCCCAGCGCGCGACCGCATACTCGTGCGTCTCGGTCCCGCTCGGCGTGAGCATCCGATTGGCCACCTCCTCACCGTTCGGCCCCTTCTCCACGCGGCTCCACGAACCGCGGGTGAACTTGAACTCGATCGGCTCGCCCGGGGCGAATATCGCCTCATCGGCCGCGAGCACTGCCGCCAGCTTGCGTTGCGGGTCGTCGATCGGGGCGACCATCGAATCCAGTCCTTGCGAACCTCAGCCCCACCGCCCCCGCACCAGCCGCCCCGGCAAGGCACAGCTCATACGGCGTGCGCGACGAACGGTCGCGCCGGGATCGGCCCCTTGCGCACGTGCAAGGTGCGACCGGGCAGGTCCATGATCACGGTGGCGCAGCTGCCGACGTTGCCACCGCCGAGCAGCGCTTCCG
>CAZMQP010000069.1:0-10010 GCA_964568385.1 uncultured bacterium | reverse complement strand
TCCTCGGCTGTCACCGGTTCCTCGTTCCACGTCAGCGCCAGGCCCGCCACCTCGGTCAGGAAGGGCGCCGCCCCCCACACCTCGCGATGCCGCCACAGCACGAGGAAGCCCGTCACCGGCAGCAGCGCCGGGAGCCACGGGCCCGCGCGCACGAGCGGGCCCGACAGGTCGGGATAGGGCCGCGCGATGGGGGCGGCGGCGAGCAGTTCGAGCGCCGCCCACAGCAGCGCGAAGGCCGCGAGCGTGCGCGGCGCGGCGAGCGGATCGGCGGGGCCGGGCACCGTGAGCGCCGCCGGCGACTCGGCCCCGGGGGCCGGCAGTCCGGGCAGCACCGCCATCAGGCCCGCCGCCAGCCACAGCGCCATCGCGGGCCGCCGCAGCCACGCCCAGCGCTGCAGCCCCTCGGCGGGCGCCTCCGAGGCGCGCGCCCACACCCAGAAGGCGAGCGCCAGCGCCTCCACCGTGATCGCCGCCGCGAGCAGCGACGGCACCAGCACCAGCACGAGCGCGGCGGCGGCGAGCAGGGCGCCGAGTGTCGCGGGCGAGGGCGGAGCGAACCGGCGGAGTCGCATCAGTCGTGCAGGTCGTGCGCGTCGGAGACGAGCGGCGCGCGGGCGAGCACCTCGCGGGCATGGACGAGGCGCACCATCACCGCCAGGGTCAGCGCCGCGGCGGCGAGCGCGGCGCCGGCGGGCGGGCCCTCGTGCAGCACGTCGGTGACGCGCACGGCCGAGGCCAGCCACTCGATGCCGAACGCGAGGAGGCCGAATCCGAGCAACGCCCGCCGCACGTGCGGGCGCGTCAGCAGGTGCAGCAGGCCCAGCGACAGCAGCACCACCCCGAGCACGGCCGGCCGCGCCGCCTCGGCCGCGAGCCCCTGCCGGGACAGCGCGGCCAGAAGCAGCAGCAGCACGCCGATGCCGAGCGGCATGCCCAGCACCCACGCCTCGACCTGCTGCCGGCGGCGCGGCCCGGCGCCCTCGGCGGCCGGTCCGGCGCGGCCGACCCACCACGCCAGCGCGGCCCACACGAGCGCCCACCCGAGCCGCGGGGCCAGCGCCGGCGACAACTCCCGCAGGCCGAGCACCGCCGCCGCGAGCATCAGGGCCGCCACGCGCGCGGCGCGCCGGCCGGGCAGGAACGTGGCCATCACGGCCGCGAACGGCAGGACGAGCAGGCGCAGCAGGTCGGCCAGCGTGAGCGAGGTCCAGGCGTCGAGCAGGTGCATGCGGCCTCCGCGGGAGCGCGGGGTGCAGCCGGACGGCGGGATTAACCGGGGATGTGCGCGGACTCAGCCGCGCGCAGCGACGCGAGGAACGCCTCGGGGCTGGCCGATTCGCGCAGCGTCCGGCGGACCGACTCCTCCTTGAGCAGGCGCGAGATGTTGGCGAGCACCTTCACGTGCATCGCGCCGGCGCTCTCGGGCGCCACCAGCAGCACGAACAGGGTCGCCGGCTCGCCGTCCACGGTGTCGAAGTCGAGGCCGTCGCGCGCCACGCCGCACGCCGCCACCATGCGGTCCACATGGCGGGCCTTGCCGTGCGGGATCGCGATGCCGTTGCCGATGCCGGTGCTCATCATCGCCTCGCGGCGCAGCACGCGGTCGAGGATCTCACCCTTGCTCTCGAGCCCGTGCGCGGACTCCAGCCGCTCGACCAGTTCCGCGATCGCCTCGCGCTTGGAACGCGCCGCAAGGCGCGTGGTGACCGCCTCGGGAACGAGCAGTTCGGACAGCCGCATCAACCACCTCGGTGCTCGGGAATGGGCGCAAGTGGGCCAGCGGACGCAAGTTATCGGCGGCTCGCAGGCCCGTCAAGGACGCGATCGCGGCGAACGCCGCGGACACCGTGGCGCACACGCCGTGCGCCGGGGACGCCGATGCCCTGTGCTACACTCGATGCGTTCCGAGTGGTCGGATGCATTCTCCCCCTCTGCATGACATCCTCCGAGGCATCCCTTGACCGACGCCGCAACCGGCGGGCAACGGCATACACGCATGGAGGCGCGTACTGCCATGAGGCAGAAGCACATCGGTTTCCGTGACCTTCTGGAGCGCCTGCTTCCCGTCGAGCAGTTGTCCCCCGTGGACCGCCACCGCGTCCAGCGCGCCCTGCGTTCGGGCGTCGCGCGCGAGGTCGAGAACGCGGCGATGCACGCGATCGAGATGCTCGAGCAGCAGGGCCTGCTCCGCCGGCTGCCGGCCGAGCCCTCCACCGCCGCCCCCGTCGTGCGCTACCAGGCCCCCGGCCGCGTGGACGTCATCACGCTCCAGATGCCGGGCCCCCGCGTGCGCGACGGCGTCACGGTGCAGAATCGCAGTGCCCTGCCGATGCAGGCGCCGGCCCGCCTCGACCAGGTGCGCCGCCTCGTCCGGCTCGACGACCCGCTCATCTTCTCGGACCCGCGCACCGGCACCACGCGCGCGGGCCTGCTCGCCCAGCTCGCCCAGGCGGGGCGCGAACTGCTGGGCGACGCCGATGTCGTGTACTTCGGCAAGGACGACACGCTCGAGGAGGGCGGCGAGCGGCCGATCGACGCCGGCCTCGCCGCCGACGTGCTCGAACATCACGGCATGCTGTTCTCGTGCCCGGACACCGAGGCCTCGAGCGCGCTGACGCTGGAGGCCCGCCGCCGCGGCGCCCGCTCGCTGGTCGCCAGCGCGGTGATCGGCTCCGAGGGCGAGGCGATCGGCCACATCGAGGTGCGCGGACACGAACCGCACGCCTTCGACGCCACCGACCTCGCCATGATCGCCCTACTCGCCGACTTCTGCGGCGGCATCATCGAACGGGCGACGCGCATCGAGAAGCTGGTGTTCGTGGACCCGATGACGGGCGCGTACAACCGCTCCTACTACGACCTGCAGGTGCGCAACGAGATCGCGCGCGCCCAGCGCGAGCAGAGCTCGCTCGCCCTGCTCATCTGCGACATCGACGACTTCAAGTCGTTCAACACGTCGTTCGGGTACGAGGCGGGCAATCAGGTGCTGGTGCAGGTGGCGGGCACGCTGCGGGCCGGCGTCCGCCCGTTCGACACCGTCGCGCGCTGGGGCGGCGAGGAGTTCGCCGTGCTGCTGACGCCGCCGGTGCTCGAGGAGGACGTGATGGCGATCGGCCAGCGCCTGCGGGCGGCGGTCGAACGCACCGCCATCCGGCTCGAGGGCCTCGACGGCCGCAGCCACCGGGTGCACGTGACGGTGAGCATCGGCGTCGCCATGTTCCCGGACCACGCGGACAATCCGGCCGACCTGTGGCGGGCCGCCAACACCGCCCTCCTCAAGGCCAAGCGGCCGCCCAAGAACCAGATCGTGTTCCACCGCACCGGCCCCGAGAAGTGGACGGGCATCGGCTGAGCACCGCCGCACAAGACGGTTGCGATTCGGTCGGGTTGCGGACATGATTATGGGCTGGGCACCCCTCGCATGGCCGTCGAACCCCTCCCCGGAGGGGCCACCGAAGAGGAACCGCGGATGCACAAGGGACTCAAGCTCTCGGTCGTGATCCCCTGCTACAACGAGGAGGAGGGGGTCCGGCTGGTGATCGGCCGCATGCCGGCGATCGTGGACGAGGTCGTGGTCGTGGACAACAACTGCACCGACCGCACCGCCGAGGTCGCCACCTCGCTCGGCGCGCGCGTGGTGCCCGCCACCACCCCGGGCTACGGCGCCGCCTACAAGGCCGGGCTGCCGGCGGCCACGGGGGACGTCATCATCACGATGGACGGCGACGGCACCTACCCGCCCGAGCAGATCGAATCGCTCGTGGACCACCTGATCGAGCGCGATCTCGAGTTCGTCTCGGCCTCGCGCTTCCCGCTCGTGGACCCGGCGGCGATGCCGTTCACGAACCGCATGGGCAACTGGGTGCTCACCGTCGCGGCCGCGCTGCTGTTCTTCCGCAGCATCCAGGACAGCCAGTCCGGCATGTGGATCATCCGGCGCGAGGTGCTGTCGCGGCTGCGGCTGACCTCGGACGGCATGCCGTTCAGCGAGGAGATCAAGCTGGAGGCGCTGCTCCGCGGCGTGCGCTTCGGCGAGACGCGCATCCCCTACGGCGCGCGCATCGGCGAGGTGAAGCTGCAGAAATGGCGCGACGGCTGGCTGAACCTGTCGTTCCTCGTCCGCAAGCGCTTCGGCGCCGTCTGAGCCGGCCGGCCCGCGTGCGGGCCGGCGCTACGCCCCGCCGAAGCGCCGCTGCCAGGCACGGGCGACCACGCCCGCGACCAGCACCATCGGGAAGGTGCGCACGGGTTCGATGTACCGTGAGCTCGAGGCGACGGCGGAGAGCGCCAGCGCGTTGACCGCGAAGGCCACCAGCAGCGCCAGCCCCAGGCGCCCGCTGCCCGGCGGTTCGCGCATCAGGTCGCGGGCGCCGGCGAGCGCGAGCCCGTACACCCCCGCGAGCGCGAGCAGGAAGCCGGTCCGCACCGCGGCCTCGCCCCCCTGGATCGGCAGCGCCACCGTGCGCCAGAGCCGGCGCAGCCACAGTTGGAACTGCACGGCGGGATCCTGCGCCCAGCGCTCACGGCCGATCCGGTAGAGCGCACGGTCGGTCTCGGCCACGCCGAGCGGGCGGCCGAGCCGGAGCGAGTCCGCCCGCAGCAGACTGTCGCGCTCCTGCACCCAGACGACGCGGTCCCAGCGGCCGTCGGAGGCGACCGAGGTCCCCATCGCGAACACCTCCCCACCGCCGCTCGAGAACGGGATGAAGGCGGAGAACGTCACCGCGTTGCGCACCGTCCACGGCAGCACGACGAGCAGCGCCCCGAGGGCGAGCACCGCCAGATGCGGCGCCTCGCGCCGCGCGCGCGGATCCACCAACAGCCATCCGAGCACCAGTCCGGCGAGCGGCACGATGCCATTGGGACGGACCAGCATCGCCAGCCCCGCCGCGGCGCCGCAGGCCAGCGCGGCGAGGGCGCCGGGCCGCTGGGCGAAGCGGACGAAGGCATAGAGCGTGAGCGACACCATCAGCGTGAAGATGGGCTCGGTCTGCAGCAGCCGGCTCTCGCGCAGGAACGGCGGCCACGTCGCCATCAGCGCGATGGCGGTCCAGAGCGCGCGGCGGCCGAACAACCGGCCGGCGGTGAGACCGACGAGGAGCGCCGCGCCCGCGTCGAACAGCCCCTGCACGAACACGCTCCAGCGCAGGTCCTCGCCGAGCACGGCGCGCACGGCGGCCCATGCGGCGGGCCACAGCGGCGGCTTCCAGATCCACGGCCGGCCGTGATACAGGCAGCCTTCGCCGGCGAGCAGCGACCGCGCGACGTCGTCGTAGGCGGGCTCGTCCCCGGTCAGCGGCCGGCCCGGATCCACCGAGAGGGCGAGCAGCGCCGCTCTCAGGACCAGCAGCAGCAGGACGATCGTCCATGGCGAGCGGAGGGGGCGCATCGGTTCCGCACCCTAGCACTCCCCCGCCGCAGGCGGGCACTCGCGGCGGCGGGCCCGCCGCGCCGAGGATCAGGGCGAGGAGGCGCCCAGGTCCTGGATGGCGGCCGGTGGCGTGGTGTCGGCCAGCGTCGTGCCCGAGGGCACGTTGCTGATGGCCGACCAGTTGCCGGCCTCGTCCCTCGCCTTGATGGCGAAGTAGTACGTGGTGCCTGAGACCAGGCCCTGCGCCACGTAGCTCTGCGATGAACCGCCCGCGGCCGGGACCGGCTGCGGCGTCACCGGCGCGGCCGAGTTGAAGTTGCCGGCCGTGATCGGGGACGTCGATCGCCGCAGGTCGTAGAAACTGGCGGTGCCGGAGGCGCCGTCATCGCCGGGCGCGGTCCACGACACCAGCAGGGTCTGGGGGCCGGGCTGCGAGACGCCGAGGTCAGCGACCGCGCCGGGCGGCGTCACGTCGGAGACCCCTCCCGCGAAAGGGTGGGCACCCACGTAGCCGTCCTTCCAGAACGACCCGATGGCCATCGAGTTGGCGCGGGGGGACGGGTCGAACGACGCGTAGCTCGAGTCGAGGAATGCGGGACTCCCCCAGCGGCTCCGGCACTCGTCGGCGTTGTTCGTGCACCACGAACTGCCGGAGCCGACCGAACCGCACGCGCCGCCGGAGGTGCCGATGACGTTGTTGGGCGAACCGGCCGCCTGGTAGAAGAGGTTGCTGTCGGAGACCGCCGCCGCGGGCATGAACACGCCGGGACAGAACGAGCCGCGCGTGTAGACGACGTTGCTCACGAAGCGGAGGTTGGTGGTCTTCATCAGTTCGAGCGTGATGCCCGAGGACGACGACGAGTAGAACGTGCAGTGCCGGAACGTCACGCTGTCGGCGGGCCCGAACAGCGGGCTGAAGTCCATCGCCCGGCCGGTGCTGATGAGCGTGCAGCCGAACCACTCGTCGCCGCGCACGTCGTTCTGGTAGTCGAGCGACGTGCTCGCCTTGAAGACGCAGTCGATGAACTTGTTGCGGCCGTTGGAGCCCGGGAAGCTGCCGGAGGTGGCGAACCGGATGTAGGCGGGCGCGTTGCTCGAGGCCAGTTCGATCACCGTGTCGCGCTCGTAGGTGTTGAACCGGCAGGAGTCGCGCTGCACGAAGATGTAGTTGGTGTAGCCGGTCTGGTTGTCCAGCATCCACTTGTTGCCGCGGAACAGGCAGTTCTGGACGCCGTACTGGATGCGGCCGTGCACATCCACCGCGCCGGCGGGCATGCTCACGAGCACCTTGTTGTCGGTGAACTCGCAGGCCACCGGCCGGTCGAACTTGACCGCGTGCGGCTGCGCGGTGACGCCGCCGAAGTACATGGTGTTGTTGCGGAACGTGCACAGCGTGGTGCGGATCGGGCTCGGGCCCATGAACCAGCGCCGCTGGCCGGTGGTCGAGCCGAGCGTGTTGTTGACGATGTGCGACCGCAGCGCACCGCTCATGTTGAGGTTGCCGGTCGCCCGGCAGAACAACACCGAGTCCTGCTCCGGACGCACCGTGGAGGACGTGGCGTCCATGGTGAGGTCGTTGGCCTGGATGCCCTTGACGGTGATGTACGAGCGCGCCGTCAGGTTGATGTGACCCGAGAACACCACGCTGCCCGGCGAGGCGATGTTGCCGATGAACGTGATCCGCGCCCCGGCGATCCCCGAGTTGGTCGGACGGAAGTCGCCCGAATAGGACCCGTTGGCGAGCATCACGATGTCGCCCGGCAGCGCGCTCGTGAGCGCCTTGGAGATGGACCACGGCGACAGCGCCGTCCCGGGGTTGGTGGAGGATCCCGAGGGGGACACGTAGTAGGTCGCCGCGGCCGCGCCGGTCGCCGCGAAGCCGAGGGCCGAGATGGCCGCGAGGGTCAGGATCAGGTGCCGGAAGGGCATGTCGGGTTCCCCGGTGTCCGTGGGCTGGGCGAGCGCGTCAGTCGAGCCCGTTGTCGGCATGCAGTCCATGTGCCAACAGCCCGTCGAGTGTCAGATGGGTGTGGATGCTGGGAATCGGGGCCTCTGGTGCGGCCTGCTCCCGGCCCGCGCGACGGCGGGCGTGCCGGATGGCGGGCCGGGCCGGGGGGCGGCTTGCAGTCTGCATGTTCTCCCGCCCGGTGGCCAGCCGGAAGCGCGATTCTCGCCGGTGCGCTGGCGGCGAGTCGCGGCCGATGTAAGCTGCAGTGCGGGCGGGCGGTCCGCCCGGCGCCGGTTCCCCTCGCGAGGCCCCGCTGATCCCACTTCTCCATAAGTTGGCCTACTACACCGCTCAACGCTGGCGAGGCGAACCCGTGGACGCGGTCCTGCGCGCCATCGAACGGAGCCAGCACTGGGACGCCGACCGCCTGCGCGAGCTGCAGTGGGAGCGCCTGCAGAGGTTGATACGCCACTGCTGGACCACGGTTCCCGCCTACCGCGAACGCTGGGGTGCGCTCGGGTTCGAACCCGGCGACCTCCGCTCCCGGGCCGACTGGCATCGCCTGCCCGCGCTCGGCAAGTCCGACGTGCAGGCGGAGGCCCAGCGCCTGCACAGCACGCAGGCGCCGCCGGGACTCAAGGCGGCCACGTCGGGATCCTCGGGCACGCCGGTCGCGGTCGAGCGCGGACACCTGTCGTGGGCGCATGCGCATGCGCAGGTGTTCCGCGGCTGGCACTGGTGGGGCGTGGACTGCGGCGACCCGTACGCCTACTTCTGGGGCGTGCCGCTCGCCGAGGCCGACCGCGCCGTCGCCGAGCGCAAGGACCGCTTCTTCAACCGCACGCGCATCTCCGCCTTCACGCTCGACGCCGCCCGCGCGCGCGACGCCTACGAGCGGCTGCGCCGGCGTCCGGTCCGTTTCGCCTTCGGCTACCCCTCGGCCGTGACGCAGTTCGCCGACGAGGTGAGCGCGCAGCGGCTCGACGGCCGGGCGCTCGGCTGGCGGGTGGTGATCACGACCGCCGAGGTGCTGCACGAGGCGCAGCGCGAGCGCATCGCCGCCGCCTTCGGCTGCCCGGTCGCCGACAGCTACGGCTGCGCCGAGATCGGCGTGGCGGGCTTCGAGCACCCCGAGGGCGGCATGCGCGTGCCGGTCGAGTCGGTGGTGGTGGACCACGAGCGCACCGAGGACGGCCACTGGGCGCTGCTGCTGACCGACCTGCACAACTTCCGCATGCCGATGGTGCGCTACCGCGTCGGCGACCTGGTGACGCCGGCCGGCGACCCGGCGGACCCCGACGCATGGCCGCTGCCCGAGGGCGCGCGCTGCGCGCTGCCGCTGCTGGGACGGATCGCGGGCCGCGCCGGCGACACGCTGACGCTGCCCGACGGCCGCCGCATCAACGCCAATCAGCCGTCGTACGTGTTCAAGTCGCACGGGCGGGACGGGCGCGTGCGCGAGTACCAGTTCGTGCAGTTCCCCGAGGGCCGCATCGAACTTCGCCTGCTCACCGGCCCGGCGTGGTCGGCCGAGTGGCGGCCGCGGCTGGTGGCCGAGGTGCGCGAGGTGCTCGGCATCGACGTGGAACTCGTGGAGGTGGACCGCTTCGAGCGCCGCGGCCGCGGCAAGCACCGCGACTTCATCCGCGCCGAGGACCTGGCCACCGACTGAGCACGCGCGCCGGGATGGCGCTGCGGCCGTGGGCTCAGCGTCGGGCCGGCGACCTCCTGCCGCCGCCCCTCCTGCTCCGCGCCCCCTCCGCCGTCCTGGCTCCGGAGGCGCTGCGCACTTCGCCCCCGGCCGCGGCGCCATCTCGGCGCCCGCCGCCCGGCGTCAGCTCGGCAGGGCCTTCCAGAGGGCGCGGACCATGGCGTTCAGCTTGGGGTCGCGCATGAGCGTGTCGAGGTCCGGCTTGACGGCGAAGCGCACGAGGCCGTCCTCCGGGCTCGCCTCGATGGCATTGCGCACGCGGATGACGCGGCCCTGCGTCTCGGCCGGCATCTTGCGCGAGGCGTCCACCAGCGCGAACAGCGCGCGGCCGAGCTTGCTGCGCGCATCCACGCCCCCCTTGCCTCGGCTCATGCGCCGCCGCCCGTCATGACACCCCGGCCGGCTCGCGCTGCGCGGCGCGGAACGTGTAGCCGCCGTCGGCCACCCCGATCTCGATGGTGTCGCCGGGCTTGAACTCGCCCGCCAGCAGCGTCATCGCCAGCGGGTTCTGCAGCCGCCGCTGGATGACGCGCTTGAGCGGCCGCGCCCCGTAGTGCGGGTCGTAGCCCTCGTCGCCGAGCGTGTCGCGCGCCGCATCGGTGAGCAGCAGGCCGATCTCGCGCTCGCGCAGCCGCTCGCCCAGGTGCTGGACCTGGAGGTCCACGATGCGGCGGATGTCCTCTCGCGTCAGCGGATGGAACGTGACGATCTCATCGAGCCGGTTGAGGAACTCCGGCCGGAAGTGCGCGCGCAGGGCGCGCTGCACCAGCGCCTCCATCTCGGAGCGGTCGCGCTCGACCAGCTCGAGGATGGCGTCCGAACCGAGGTTCGAGGTCATGATCACGAGCGTGTTGCGGAAGTCCACGGTGCGCCCCTGGCCGTCGGTGAGCCGGCCGTCGTCGAGCAGCTGCAGCAGCACGTTCAGCACCTCGGCGTGCGCCTTCTCGACCTCGTCGAGCAGCACCACGGCGTACGGGCGC
>CAZMQP010000068.1:7625-10037 GCA_964568385.1 uncultured bacterium | reverse complement strand
CCGAGACCGCCGACATCGCCGTGAAGAGCGCGCTCACCGGCCACCTCGTGTTCTCCACCGTGCACGCCAACGACGCCTCCGGCACGCTCACGCGCCTCATCGACATGGGCCTGCCCCGCTACCTCGTCGGCTCCGCCATGTCGCTGGTGATGGCGCAGCGGCTCGTGCGCCGCGTGTGCGACCGCTGCCGCGAGACCTACGTCCCCGAACGCGAGGAGCTCGAGACGCTCGGCGAGGACGGCGAGGTGCTGCGCGGGCGCACGCTCGCGCACGGCCGCGGCTGCATCGCCTGCAAGCAGACGGGCTACTCCGGGCGCACGGCCCTGTTCGAAGTGCTCGAACTGACCCGATCCACGCGCCGCATGGTGCTCGACGGGCTCAACGAGGACGAGATCCGCCGCCGCTCGCTCGAGGAGGGCTTCCTCACGCTGCGCAAGGCCGGCATCCAGAAGGTGCTCGCCGGCCTGACCACCATCTCCGAAGTGCGCGCCGCCACCCTCGCGGACTCCGCCTGATGCCCACCTACTTCTATCGAGCGCGCGACGCGCAGGGGCGCCCGCACGAGGGCGTCGAGGTCGCCGGGTCCGAGGACGAGGTGCTGCGGTCGCTGGCGCAGTCCCAGCTGACGCCGGTGCTCATCGAGGCCCGGCTGCCGGCCGCCGAACGCGGCGACACGCCGTTCACCGCGATGGGCGGCACGCTGCGGAACATGCTGCGGCAGGTCCGTCCGGGCGTGAAGTCGGAGTCCGTGGTGCTGTTCGCGCGCCAGCTCGCGACGATGATCGCAGCCGGACTGCCGCTGGTGCGGTCGCTGCGCTCGATCACGCGCGACCACCAGGACCGCCGGCTCTCGGCGGTGCTGGAGCGCGTCACCGACGACGTGCAGCGCGGCGAATCGCTGGGCGCCGCGCTCGCCAGGCACCCGCACGTGTTCGACGAGGTGTTCGTGAGCCTGGTCCAGACGGGCGAGATCTCGGGCACGCTCGACGTGGTCATGGAGCACACCGCGAGCTACCTGGAGCGGGCGGAGCACCTGCGGCTCAAGGTCGAGGCGGCGCTGCGCTATCCGATCTTCATCCTGACCTTCGCGCTCGCCATCCTGGTGGTCATGTTCCTCAAGATCGTGCCCATGTTCGCGGGCATCTACCAGCGCTTCCGGGTGGACCTGCCGCTGCCCACCCAGATGCTGCTCGGCACCAGCCAGCTGGTCACGTCGAACCTATTGGCGTTCACGGGCTTGGCGGTGCTGACCGCGCTCGCGACGCTCTACTGGGCCCAGACGGAGGGCGGCCGTTACACGCTCGACCGGGCCAAATTCAACTTGCCGCTCTTCGGCCCTCTGATCCGGATGTATGCTATCACCAAGTTCGCCCGCACCCTGGGCATCCTGACGGGCAGCGGGACCCAGATCCTGACGGCCCTCAAGGTGCTCCGACCGGTGCCGGGCAACCGTGTTCTGGAACGCGGCATCGACTCGGTCCGCCTGCAGGTCGAGGGAGGCACCTCGCTCTCGCGGGCCATGACCGAGGCGTCCGTGTTCCCGGACATGCTCATCCAGATGACGGCGACCGGCGAGGAGACCGGGCGGCTCGACCAGATGCTCGCGCGCACCGCGGACTTCTACGAGCAGCGCGTCACCGCCAAGGTGGACGGGCTCTCGAGCCTCATCGAGCCGATCGCCGTGGTCGTGCTGGGCGTCGTCATCGGTGTCATGCTGTTGGCCCTCTACCTGCCCATCTTCAACCTCGGCCAGGCCATGCGGTCGGGGATCACGGGAGGCGGCTGAGGCACCCTAGGAATCACCCCCCGGCGTCACCGTCGCCTTGGTCAGCGGCGGCGTCGCCCTCGAAGCATCAACGGGCGGTCCCCGTCCGCACCCCACGACGGTCGGAGCGCCGAACCCGAGGAGGTCTGCCGTGTTGCAGCGGTTCCTGAAGTCGAAGAACGGTCAGAAGGGCTTCACGCTCATGGAGCTCATGGTGGTCATCGTCATCGTCGCGATCCTGGCGGCCGTGGCCGTGCCGCTCTACGTGAACTACGTGCGCGATGCCCAGCGGACCGAGGCGAAGGGCGCCATCGGCGCCGTCGTCACCGCCCAGCAGGCCTACTACCAGAAGACGGCGGGCACGGGCACGCCCAGCTTCGCCACCATCTCCACGCTCGAGTCCGCGAACCTGCTCGACATCAGCGAGGCACGGGTGAAGTGGGATTTCGCGGACGTCGGCACGCCCGACGGCAACGGCTACGCCGTCAAGGCGACGCTGCGGGGCTCGAGCCCTCCAGTCGAAGTGACCTACACCTACACGCGAGATGACGGAGGGTCGTTCGACAATTGACGCCGTCGCGCGGCATCCCGCGCCGTGCCGGCGCGATAGGAGTCCCCGCTCGCCGTGTGCCCGCCGGCGAGCGGGG
>CAZMQP010000068.1:0-7615 GCA_964568385.1 uncultured bacterium | reverse complement strand
GACGCTGCGGAACTCCACCCCTCCCATCACGGTGACTTACATCTACACTAGAACTGAAGGTGGAAGGTTCGAACCCTGACGCTCCGATCGCATCGCCGCCCGCCACAAGTCTCTGCGACCTCAAGCTCCGCTCGCTCGGCACTAGCGGGCGAGCGGGGCTTCTCGCTCATGGAGGCGATCGTCGCCTCGGTCATCGCCGTGCTCGCCATTCTCGGCCTGGCGTTCTCCTTCGGCCAGGGCCGCGCATTGGTGTTCCGCTATGAGATCGCGCGCAGCGCCCTCGGCGTGGCGCAGTCGCGGATGGAGTTCCTGACGACCCTGCCCAGGTCCTCCGACTCGCTGCGAGTCGGCTTCGGCTCCTCCCCCGTGCCGTTCGTGTACGAGGGGCAGACGGCCGGAAGCGAGTCGTGGCGGGTCACGGCCCACGACGACCCGACCCTTCCCGGCACGGTGGACCTGAGACGCGTCGAGGTCGCGGTGCGCTGGGAGGCCGGCGGACTCGCCGATTCGCTCACCCTCGACCGCATGTTCTCGCTGCCGTGATGCCCCGCCCCCTCGACGAGCGCGGACTCACGCTGACCGA
This sequence comes from uncultured bacterium, assembly GCA_964568385.1. Lineage (GTDB taxonomy): Bacteria > Eisenbacteria > RBG-16-71-46 > RBG-16-71-46 > RBG-16-71-46 > CADEFY01. The sequence continues at coordinate 7,032 of CAZMQP010000068.1, read as the reverse complement.
GGTCACGATCGTGGCCGTGCTCGGCCTGCTCGTGATCTTCGGCCTCATCGGCTTCTACCTGCAGTCGCAGGCCACCTGGCTCGATGCCTCCGTGCAGACCATCACGCAGCGGGAGGCGACCCTGATGACGCGCACCATCGCCGACAGCGCGCGCATCAGCGGCTCCGCCATCGTCACACCATCGCCCGATACCGAGCGGACGATGGTCTCTCTCGTGCGGCATGGCGCGGTGACCGCGCACTACCACTTCTGGTGGGACTCGTCCGACTCGCTCGTGCACCAGGGCACCGACACCGGCGCCGGCGACCGCGGCCCCATGGGCGGCTCCAAGGTGGAGCGCTTCAAGGTCACGAGCCTCGGCCCCATGATCACCATCGAGCTGCGCCTGCGCTCGCCGCAGGGCCAGCGCGTGGACGCGGTCGCCGGCGCCGCGCTGGTGAATCGATGAGCGCGCCCGCGGCGGTGCACGGCGGGAGCCGCGGCTTCGTGCTCGTCGGCGTGGTCATGTTCGTGCTCGCGCTCACCATCCTCGGGCTGTCGCTGTTCTCGCTCTCCAGCTACGAGGCCGGCTTCTTCCAGCGCTCGCTCGACCAGGAGCGCGCCACGCAGCGCGCCGCCGGGGGTGTGCAGCTGGTGCAGCGGCTGGTGGCGATGGGTCCGTCGGACCTCGGCCGGGCCAAGCTGGCCCAGGGGCGCATCGGCATCACCTACGCCAACGCCTGGCAGGAGGTGGGCGCCACGCTCGATTCGATCGGCGGCGTGGATTGGTCGAAGAGCGTCTTCATCCGGGTCAAGACCCAGGTCGGCGCCAGCGTGCGCACCGTGGAGGGGCAGTTCGTGCCCACGCAGGAGATCAATCCCTACAAGCGGCTGATCACCTCGAACGGGCGCGTCTTCTACAACTTCTTCGACGGCACCTTCTCGCGCGCCGGCACCACCACGCTGAATGGCGGCGTCTGGCAGACCGTGACCAGTTCCGCCGACACCGCTTGGACCACCCACGTGGCGTGGCCGAGCGGCCGCCCCGTGCGCACGCAGGTGGCGCCGGTCCCACAGGTGACCGGGTTCCTGGCGTCCAACCTGAGCGGCAGCACGACCCAGGTGGCGTGGCAGGATTCGACCACACCCAACCACGAACTCAAGCTCGACGCCGGCAGCACGGCGGGTGCGTTCCGGTTCTTCCGCAGCCCGGTCAAGGACTCCTCGGCCTACGTCTACCCCAGCCTCGCCAACAGCTTCGACTTCTTCGACATCAAGCCGATGACGATCCACGTGCGCGGCACCTGTGTGTGGATGGTCCCCGCCGGCATCCGCTTCGAGAGCCGGGTCATCATCGACAACAAGACCTTCGGTGGCGGTGGCGGCGCGGGCCCCCACACGCTCGTCATCGTGGCCGGGCCCAACGGCCGACTGACCACGCCGCAGGACTATCGCGACATCGGCATCTGGTTCTTCAGCGGGCTCCAGATCGACGACAATGTCCGCGTCTTCCTGGTGACCGATGGCGAGCTGCGGCTCGAGGACTTCGGTGGCGCCAACCGCAGCGACATGGACGGGGTGAACCTCTTCTGCGACGGACTGTTCCTCATGGGACCGCGGGTGCCGCCCACCGGCAGCCGCTACATGAGCCTGCGCTACCGCACGGACATGGACGGCCTCGTGGACGACCTGATCGCCGCCGGCCGGCTGCCCGCGGGAGGCACTGCCGCCGCCACGTCATTCGCACTCGTCCCCGGCAGTTGGCGTGAACAGTGACGCTGGGTTAATCCTCCCGTCCTGATGAAGGCCTCTCTGGTGTCCCGACCCTGGGCCGGGCTCGATATCGGCGCCTACAGCATCAAGCTCCTCGCGCTGCAGCCGGGCGTGGGGGGCTCGCGATTCTGGGCGTCCGAGGTGCCGCTGGCTCGGCCGGGGACCGAGTCCGACCTGCTCGCGGCCGACCCCCTGACGCGCGCCATCGGCGCCGCCTTCGAGGCCGCCGGGCTCTCGCCCCGTGCCGTGCGGGGTGTGAGTGTCGGGGTCTCGGGGCCGGACGTCATGGTCAAGCAGATCTCGCTGCCGCTCATGGACGAGTCCGAGGTCGCGGGCGCACTGCGGTTCGAGGCGCGCAAGCACCTGCCGTTCGACCCCGCGACGCTCGTGCTCGACTTCCAGGTGCTCGGCCGCTACCCGGGCGAGAAGAAGGTGGATGTGCTGCTGGCGGCGGTCTCGCAGGGGCGCCTCGAGCGCACACTGGCGCCCTTCCATGCGCTCGGCCTCGAGCCCACCATCGTGGACGCGGCACCGCTGGCGCTCACCAACGCCCTCTCGCGCGGCGTCGCCCATGAGGGCGAGGCCCGGCTCCTGCTCGACATCGGGCTCGCGGGCTCGTGGCTGACGCTCTACCAGCGCGGCGCCCCCTACTTCGCGAGGCGCCTCGATTGGGGCGGCGCCAGCGTGACCGACGCCATCGCCCGCGCGCTTTCGGTGCCCTCCGAGGAGGCCGAGGAGTGGAAGCTCGAGGCGGGCAGCGACGACCCGTCGTTGCGCCTGCGCCACGACGCGCCCGAGGTGGTCGCCGCGCGCGGCAGCGTCGAGGCGCTGGGCGAGGAGATCCGGCGCTCGTTCGCCTTCTACCGCACGCTCGGCCGCCTGCCGGACCCGCTCACGCTGTGGGTCTCGGGCAGCACCGCCCGCCTGCCCGGACTCGCGGGCCAGTTGTCCGAGGGCCTGGGCGTGCCGGTGCTTCGCTTCGACCCGTTCGAGTCGCTCGGCCACGCGATGGGCTCCGCGGCCGGCGGGCCGCAGTTCGCGCAAGCCTATGGCCTCGCGCTGAGGGCCGCATGAGCCTCGTGTTCACCATCAACTTCCGCCGCGAGGCGTTCAAGCGGGCTCGCGCGCGCGCCCGCGAGCGGGTGATCCGGCTGGGCACATGGCTCGCCTACTTCGGGGTCGTGGGTGTCGTGCTCGGGCTCTACGCGCTCAACGCCTTCTCGCTCGGCTCGCGCACGGTCACCCTCGAGCGGCTGGCCACGCGCATGCGCGCGCTCGAATCGGGACACGGCGATTGGCGCCCGCGCGAGGAGGACGTGCTCGAGATCCAGCGGCACGCCGTGGACGCGGGGCTGTGGCACGACCGGCTCGTCCGCATCGGCCGCGTGCTGCCCCCTTCGGCCCGGCTCACCGCGCTGCAGTGGAACCCGGACAACATCTCCGGAACCGATGCCAAGCTCGTGCTGTCGGGGATCTGCCGCGTGCCGAACGGGCAGGACCGCATGCAGAGCGTGATGGCGTTCGTGCACGCCCTGCAGGCCGACACGCTGCTGGCGGCGAGCTTCCCCAACACGCGGCTCGTCACCACGAGCGCCACCGAATCGGGCGACGCCCGGTTCATCATCGAGTGCCGCTGATGGATCCCGTCCTGTTCGCCCGCCTCCGCCGCCACATCCCCATGCTCGCGGCCCTCGCCACCGGGCTGGCGTTCCTGCTGCTGCACTCGCTCGTGTTCCGGCCGCTGGAGCAGCGCTATCGCCGCGCGCTCGCCGCCGCCGGCCCCATCGGGGCGACGCTCGATCCCAGCCAGGCGACCCGGGCGCTGCCGCCGCGGGTGTACGCCCTGCTCGTGGACAACGCGCGTCCGGCCGGCCCGGCCGACCGCGACGCCCAGTCGGGTGCGCTGGCGGGCGAACTGCTGCAGTCGCTGTCGGCGCTCGCCGGACGCAGCGGGCTCGACGTCATCGTGTCCGAGCCGCGCGCCCTCACCCAGCAGCCGACGCGCCTCCAGGTTCGCGCGCACTTCCGCATGCGCGGCCGCTACAGTGCGCTGACAGGATTCCTCGGCGCCCTGGCGGACCGCCCCGGGCTGTACCGAATCGAGCTCCTCCTCATCGAACCGGGCGAGAACGGCGTGCACGAGATCGAGCTGCACATCGCGCAGCTGCTGCTCAAGCGTCCCGAGGGGGGCTCGTGAGCCGCGACATCTCCTTCCTGCTGGGGCCCCTGGTGGGGATCGCCGTCCTCGTGCTGATCCTGACCACGACCTGGGATGCGCTGCGCGTGACCGGCGCCTTCGGCACCGCGCGCCAGGCCAGGGCCGCCACCGTCGCGGACCCCTTCACCACCCTCGATGCGGTCCTCGGCCGGGCACGCCCGGACCCGGGCGCCATCCGCGACCCGATGGCGTTCGGCGGTGCCGCCCCGGCAGCGCCCTCGCCCGGACCGCAGGTCGTCCGGCGTCCCGCCGTCCCGCCGCCGCCGGCCCGGCCGGTGCTGACCGCGATCGTGTTCGACAACGACCCGCGGGCGTTGGTCCGCTGGCAGGGCCGCGAGTGGACCGTGCGGCCCGGCGGATTGTTCGATGAGTTCGTGGTGCGCGCCATCACCCGAGACCAGGTCACGCTGCAGCGCGGCGGCGAGACGATCGTGCTGCAACGACCCCAGGGAGACTGACCATGCGCCTGCCTCACCTCCGCGCCGCCTGCCTGGCGGCGCTCCTGATCGGCCTGGCGATGCCCGCCTCGGCCCAGAAGCTGGACAAGCTGATCTCGCTCGACGCCGACGACGCCAATCTCCCCGCCGTGCTCAAGATCCTCGCCGAGAAGGGCAACCTCAACGTGATCACCGGCCCCGGCGTGGCGTCGGGACGGATCACGATCCACATGAAGGATGTGCCCGTCGAGCAGGCGGTCAACCTCGTCGTGCGGGCGGCCGGACTGGCCTACGAGCGCATCGGCAACAGCATCCTCGTGGCCGAGGCGAAGTCGCTGCGCGAGGAGACGGGCCTCAGCTCGTACATCGTCAACCTCAAGTACGCCGACGCCAACGAGGTGAAGCAGGCGCTGGCGGGGATCACCGACCGCATCTCGGTGGACCGCGGCGGCAACCGCCTCATCGTGGTCACCAGCCCGCGCATCATCTCCGAGATCGAGAGCATCGTCTCCGAACTCGACAAGCCCGCGCAGCAGGTCATGCTCGAGGCCCGCATCGTCGAGGTGTCCACCGACGACGTGCGGCGGCTCGGCATCGACTGGGACCTGCTGAACCGGCAGGGCTTCGTGTTCGTCGAGGGCAACTACAACAGCATCGAGGGAGGGGACGGCGAGAGCGGCCAGCTCGAGAACCTGCAGATGTTCCCCAACACGCCGGGCACGTTCGACATCTTCAAGTTCAAGGGCTTCAGCCGGGTCGCCCGCGTGTTCCGCGTCTTCCTCGACGCCCTCGTCCGCGACGGCAATGCGCGCGTGCTGGCGAACCCCAAGCTGACCACGCTCAACGGCAAGGAAGCCACCATGCTCGTGGGCCAGCGCATCCCGTTCGTCACCACGGGCGCCGTGTTCGCCGGCGGCGGCGCCTCGCAGGTCCAGCAGATCCAGAAGGAGGAGGTCGGCGTGAAGCTGGCGATCACGCCCCTCATCAACGCCGACGGCTACATCACCACCACGATCTCGCCGGAGGTGAGCTCGGTCACGGGCTTCAAGGGGGACAACGCCGACCTGCCCGTGGTGTCGACCCGCCAGGCCACGACGACTGTGCGGCTCAAGGACGGCGGCAGCGTCATCATCGGCGGCCTGCTCTCCGAGGAGCGCACCGAGACGGTGGTGAAGGTGCCGCTGCTGGGCGACATCCCGCTGCTCGGCCAGCTCTTCCGTCACACCAGCATCACCGCGGTCAAGAAGGACCTCATCATCGAGGTCACGCCCCGCATCCTCGTGGACACGCCCTGATCGCGGAACTCACAACGCGGGCGGACCGCCGTTCACGTGCAGCACGCCCGCGATCCAGCCGAGCCACTGCCCCACCGCCACGGTGAGCGCCAGCGTCACGAGGCCCATCCCGGCGGTGGCGAGCAGCGGGGTCTGCTGCCGATAGTGGTAGAGGCGCACGATCAGGAGCGGCACCAGCACACCCTTGAGGAGCACGAAGGCCGGCCAGTGATCGTGGGCGAGTCCCGCGAGCAGCGGGTTGCCCTCGCGATTGCCGAACCAGTGGATGCCGATGGCGGTGGCGGACAGGTCGAGGCTGTTCGCGACCACGGCCAGGAACAGCACGGTGCGGAGGACGGGGATGCGAGCGAGCAGGGAGGCCGACATGTCCGGCAGTGTGCCGCACCCGGGCGCCGGAATCCATGACGACCCGATGGGGCCCCGGCCATGAGCGTGGACGCGTTCCTGACGCTGTCGCTGGCGCTGATCGGACTGGTGATGGGCAGCGCCGTCTCGGCGCTCGCCTGGCGGCTGCCGCGCGGCCGCTCGTGGGTTCATGGGCGTTCGGCCTGCCCGTCGTGCGGCCATGTGCTCACGGTGGCCGACCTCGTGCCCGTGCTGTCGTGGGTGCTGTCGCGCGGGCACTGCCGCCACTGCGGCACGCGGGTGAGCGCGCGCTACCCGGTCAACGAGATCGTCTGCGCCCTCTGGGCGGTGCTCGTCTTCCGCCACACGGGCCTCACCCCGATGATGCCGCTGGTGCTGCTGTGGGGCTGGATCCTGGTGGCGCTGCTGTGGATCGACTACGACTTCCAGCTGCTCCCCGACGCGCTCACCCTCCCCGGCGCGCTCATCGCGATCGCCGCCGCCGCCCTCGGGCCCGGCGGCCGCCACGCGCTCTTCGGCGTGCTCATGGGCGCCGGGCTTCTGTGGGTCGTGGGAGAGCTCTACTTCCGGATCCGCCGCATCGAGGGCATGGGCGGCGGCGACGTCAAGCTCGCCCTCATGTTCGGGGCGCTGCTCGGACCGTGGGGGGCGCTGCTCACGATCCTGCTGGCCGCCTTCGCCGGCAGCCTGTGGGGCGGGGTCCTCATGCTGCGCGGCCAGGGCGACGGCCGCACCGCGCTCCCCTTCGGGACGCTGCTCGCGCCGGCGGCGATGGTGGTCTATCTCGCCGGCGACCGGCTGCTGGCCGCCTACCTCGGGCTGATCGCGCCGCGTTGACGCTCCCGGCCGGACCCCGCCAGACTGCCGCCCCGGCCCGAGGAGGAGCGCATGACCCGTTCGCGCATCAGCGGCATCGGTTTCCAGGTTCCCGAGCGCGTCGTCACCAACCATGACCTCGCGCAGG
>CAZMQP010000067.1:0-10147 GCA_964568385.1 uncultured bacterium | reverse complement strand
ACCTTGTCGTCGTAGGTCTTACGGACCTTCCGGACCTCGAGCATGGGGACCTCGGGGGGGAGGGGGCGCCCTCGGTCCAGGCTGGCCGAGGGGTCGGGAAGCGGGCAGACTAGGCAGGAAGCCCGTCCGCCTCAACCGCCGCCCGACGAGAGGTGCATCTGGCGCGCCGAACGGGATTCCGGCCACACGGGGGCCCCCTCACGGGGCGGTCATGACGGGCCCCCGGGCGGCCGATAACCTCGGGGTCCCGGGGTATCCCCATCCCGAATCCAGGAAGCCTCCGACATGCGATCGATCCTCCGCGGCCTCGGCCGCCTCGCCGTCCTCGCGCTGGCCGCCGCCGGTCTCGCCGGCTGCGGCTCCAGCACGGCTCCGCCCCCGCTGCCGCCGCTCTCGGCGGTGATCCTGACGCCCGCCACCGACACGCTCGTCGTGGCGCAGCAGCGCGTCTTCGTGGCGAGCGCCCTCGACACGCTGGGTGCGCCGGTCAACAACGCCAGCTTCACCTGGACCACCAGCGACGCCGGCGTATTCACCGTGAACAACCAGGGTCGCGTGACCGCGGTGGGCGAGGGCTCGGCGCTGCTCATCGCCTCGGCCGGCGGCAAGGCGGACACGGCCACCGTGTTCGTGTACGTGCAGAACGGCTGGTATGCGCAGACGAGCGGCACGGGGAGCGACCTGAACGGCGTCGCCGCGCGTGCCGACGGGCGCGTGGTGGTGGCCGTGGGCAACGCCGGCGCCGTGGTGCGCACCGCGGACGCGGGCGCCAGTTGGGCGATCCGCACCAGCTCGACGAGCTTCAACCTCAACGACGTCTGGTGGGCCTCGTCCTCCGTCGTCTATGCCGTGGGCCATGGCGGCACGGTGATGCGTTCGACCGACGCCGGCCTCAACTGGACGCGGCTCACCAACGTGCCCACGTCGCATAACCTGTTCGGCACCTGGTGGATCGGCACGTCGCACGGCTGGGCGGTGGGCTCGAACGGCGTCATCCTGCGCACCGGCGACGGCGGCGCCACGTGGACGTCGGCCAACCCGACCTCGTCGCAGCTCAACAGCGTCAGCTTCGCCGACACCCTGCGCGGCTGGGCGGTGAGCGAGACCGGCGTCATCGTCGGCACCCGCGACGGCGGCCGCAGCTGGTACCTGGTGCAGCCCGCGGTGACCGGGCAGTCCCTGCGCGCGGTGTGGCGCGCCAGCGACACCGCCGCCTGGAGCGTGGGGCAGAACGGCACCGTGGCCTCGACCAGCGCGACGACCGACTCGCTGCAGTGGAACCTCATGAACGTCGGCGCCGCCAACGACCTCGACGGCCTGCACGTGATCGCGCCCGCCACCGCCTACGCCGTGGGGAACAACGGCAACGGGCTGGTGTTGAAGAGCACGGACGGCGGCGCCACCTGGTCACCGCAGGTCTCCAACAGCGTCCAGGCGCTCAAGGACGTGTGGTTCGTGGACGCCATGCGCGGCTGGGCCGTGGGCGCGGCGGGCCGCATCGTCCACACGTCGCGCGGCGGGTTGTAGGCGGGACACGCCGACTTCGGCGGAATCGAGCGCCCGGGGCCCCAAAGGCCCCGGGCGCTTCGCCTTTCGGGCGAGTGCCAGGGGCCGCGCGAGCCGGCGTCACCGCTGGCGGAACCGCAGCCTGTCGGCTCGGAGGCCCACACGACGCATCTCCTCCCGGAGCCACCCTCGAACCCACCTCCCGGAGGAAGTCCATGCGGCGCCCGACCGTTCTTCCCGCCCTATTCGCCCTGCTCGTCCCTCCGTTCCTCGCCGCCTCGCCCACTCCGGCGCTCGCGGCGTGGTCCCACTCGCCGGCGTCGGGGGTCAACGTCTCGCAGGTGTTGGAGGATCAGGACAACGCGGTCGTCTGCGAGGACGGCTCGGGCGGGGTGATCGTCGCGTGGTCCGACACGCGCGACGACGCCGTCAGCGCGCACGACATCTGGGCCCAGCGGCTGGACCGAGCAGGCAGGCCGCAGTGGGGCACGGGCGGCGTGCTGGTCTGCGCCGAGGCGAACGGACAGTTCCCGGTGGACATCGTCCCCGACGGCGCAGGCGGCGCCATCGTCGTCTGGACGGACCAGCGCGCCTTCGCGACCAACGCGACGGACATCTACGCGAGCCGTCTGAGCGCCTCCGGGGCGCGCTTGTGGGGCACGAGCGGCGTCGCGGTCTCGGCGGTTGCCGGAGACCAGGGTGCAACGCAGCAGGTGGCGGTCGCTGCCGATGGAGCAGGCGGCGTGGTCGTGGCCTGGGTGGACACACGCAACGCGGCCACCTCGACCGACATCTACGGACAGTGGCTGACGGCGGCGGGCGCCAACCGCTGGACCGCCAACGGCCGCGCGATCTGCACCGCGAGCGGCTCCCAGTTCCAGGTCTCGGTGGCCGTTCGGCCCGGGGGCGACATGGTCGCCGCGTGGATGGACCAACGGAACCTCGCGACCACCGGCGCCGACATCTACGCCCAGAAGATGTCCTCGACCGGCACGACGCGCTGGGCCGCGCAGGGTGTGCCCGCGTGCAACGCCACCTCCGATCAGACGGAACCGTTCGTGAGTTTTCGCCTGAACGGCGATGTCTTCGTGGCCTTCTCCGACGGTCGAGGCGGCACCAATGCGAGCGACATCTACATGTCCTGCCTGCGCGCGTTGGACGGGACCCATCTGTTCGTGACGAACGGCTGGGCGGTGTGCACGGCCGCACAGGAACAGCGAAGGCCCCGCCTGGTGTCCGACGAGACGGGCGCCGTGATCGTGCTCTGGGACGATCGCCGCGCCTTCACTAGCCTGGGCTACGACCTCTTCGCACAGCGCTACGCCTATCCGAACCAGGCATCGTGGGCCGCGAATGGCGTGGTCGTCTGCAGCGAGTTCGGGGACCAGACCCTGATCGACGCCATCCCGGACGGGGTGGGAGGCGCCATCGCGGTCTGGTACGACGCTCGCAATGGAGGCACGGAGCTGTTCGGGCAGCGCGTGAAGGCCGACGGCACGCGAGCCTGGCCCGCGGGCGGCGTGGCGATCGCGCGCAACCCGAGCGCGACTCCCAGCTCGCCGCATGTCGCCCGCGACGGACGCGGCGGCGCGATCCTCACGTTCGACCTGAGCGACCCCGCCTTCACGTTCGACACCGACGTCCTCGCCCACCGCGTGGACGAGTGGGGCGTGCTCGGAGGCGAGCCCGTGCTGACGTCGGTGGAGGACCTGCCCAACGACGAGGGCGGGCTCGTGCGCGTCTCGTGGCTGGCGAGCCCCGTCGACACCGATCCCGCGATGCGCGAGGTGACGGACTACCTCGTCTTCCGCTCCGCGACGAGCAGTGCCGTCCTCGCGAAACGCGCGAACGAGGGACTTCGCGGACCCTCGGACCTTCATCGCCTCGCGATCGGCGACGTGCTCGAACGAACGATCGGCGGTCGGGCCGAGTACTGGGAGATGGTCGGCACGCACCCGGCGCTGCATCTGCCCGCCTATGCGCTCAGCGTGCCCACGCCCGGGGACTCGGTCGCCGGATCCAATCCGTGGAGCGCCTTCCTGGTGATGGCGCGCGACGGAACCACGAGGTGGTGGACGAGCGAGCCCGAGTCCGGCTACAGCGTGGACAACCTCGCGCCTCCCACGCCCTCGCCCTTCACGGGGTCGTTCCAGGGCGGATCGGCGTACCTGAGCTGGGGCGCCTCCGGCGCCGCCGATCTCGCGGCGTACCGAATCCACCGCGGCGCGAGCCCGTCGTTCGAGCCCTCGCCGGCCAACCTCGTGGGCACGACGACCGAGCAGGCGTGGACCGACCCCGCCGGCATCCCCGCCGCCTACAAGCTGGTGGCCGTGGATGTGCACGGGAACGCCTCCGCACCCGCGACGCTCGTCCCCGATGGAGTGCTCGACGCGCCGAGAGCGGCTGCGGTGCGAACGGGGCTGCGCGGCGTGTCGCCCGGCCCGCTCGTCGCGGGTCGTGCCGCGACCATCGCCTTCGGGCTCGGGCGCGACGGGCACGTGAAGCTCGAGTTGTTCGATGTCGCCGGCCGCCGGGTCGTCCTGCTGCTCGACGAGCCGCGGCCCGCGGGGGAGCACCGGGTCGCCTGGAACGGGCACGATGAGGGTGGCACACAGCTGCGGGGCGGCGTCTATCTGCTGCGATTCGAGTCCGACCGGACGCTCGAGCATCGGCGTATCGTGATCGTGCCCTGAACGGCAATCCGCCCGACGCGGGCCGGTCGTGCGGAACGCGCGGCCGGCTCGCGGCCATGAGCCCTCGCGCAGGTCGCGGCACGGCTGGCGGGGCGTGAAGGGTTCGGGCTAGCATCGCGGGCCAGTCACGCACTCCTGGCCCGCGAGACCCCGCATGAACCGGCCGCTCGAAGCATCGGCGCGTCGCATCTTCGATCAGGTGGTCGAGTGCGCGCCCGAGGACCGGGCGGCGCTCCTCGACGCCGCGTGCGCCGGGGACGCCGAGCTGCGCGGCGCCGTCGAGTCCCTCCTCCGGGCGGACGCGCGCGCGGCGGGGGCGTTCGCCGAGTCCCCCGGCCTGCCCCTGCCCGAGGAGCCCGCGGGCCCCGACCCCATGCTCGGCCGCATGGTCGGCTCGTGGCGGATCGAGCGGCGCATCGGCCATGGCGGCATGGGCAACGTCTACCTGGCGCGCCGAACCGATGGCGACTTCGAGGCCGAGGTCGCGATCAAGGTGATCCGCCGCGGCATGGATACGGAGGAGATCCTCGCGCGCTTCCGCCACGAGCGGCGGGTGCTCGCGCGCCTCCAGCATCCCAACATCGCCCGGCTCACCGACGGCGGCTCGCTCGAGGACGGGCTGCCCTACTTCGTCATGGAGTACGTGAACGGAGAGCCGCTCGACCGCTACTGTGACGCTCAGGGGCTCGGCACACGCGCGCGGCTCGACGCCTTCCTCACGGTGTGTGATGCGGTGCAGTTCGCGCATCAGGCGCTGGTCATCCACCGCGATCTCAAGCCCGCGAACATCCTCGCGACCGCGGATGGCGGGATCCGTCTGCTCGATTTCGGCATCGCCAAGCTGCTCGAGCCCGGCGACTCGCAGACGCCGTCGCTGACGCGCACGGGCCGCGGTCCGTTCACCCCCCGCTATGCGAGCCCCGAGCAGCGCCGCGGGGAGCGGGTCACCACCGCGAGCGACGTCTATTCGCTCGCCGTCGTGCTGCAGGAGCTGCTGCAGGGGCGCGATGGGGCCGGGCGCATCGACCCGGATCTGGCCGCGATCATCGGCGCCGCCACCCGCGAGGAGCCGCACCTGCGCACCCCGTCGGTCCGCGAACTGGCCGACGACCTGCGCCGCTACCTCGCGGGCGAGCCCGTGCAGGCCCGCCGGGGCGCGTTCGCGTATCGCGCCGGCAAGTTCGTGCGCCGTCATGCCCTCGCCCTGGGCGCCGCGGCGGGCGTCGTGCTGGCGCTCGTCGCCGGGGTCACCATCAGCACGGCGCTGTATCTCCAGGCGCGCGACGCGCGCGACGCCGCGGAGCGGGAGCGGGAGACCGCCGACCAGGTGAGCCGGTTCCTCGAGGGCGTGTTCGCCGACGCCAGCCCCCACCGGTCCGGCGGGCGTGACGTGGCCGCGCTGCGCGCCGTGCTCGACCGCGCGGCGGCCCGCATCCCGCGCGAGATCACGCCGGGCAGCCGCGTTGCGGGCGCGCTCGATCTGAGCCTCGGCACGACCTATCGCCACCTCGCCGAGTTCGCCGCCGCCGAACGGCATCTGCGCCGCGCGAACGCCGTCTTCGACGCCGACACCGCAGCGGATGCCGTGCGCCGCGCGCAGGCACGACTCGAGCTGGGTGCGCTGATGCTCGACCTCAGCCGCTATCCGGAAGCCGAGGCGGAGCTGCGCGCGGCGCTCGCGATCGCCGCCGGGGCGGGTCCGCGCGCCATCGACACCCGAATCGAGGCGGCGCGAGCCTTCGGGCTGCTCGAGGAGGCGCGCGGCAACCGCGCGGCGGCCGAGGGGCGCTACCGCGAGGCGATCGCCTCGTCGCTCGAACGCCACGGTCCGAGTGACCCTCGCGTCGCGGCCCGGCTCAGCGACCTCGCGGTGCTGCTCATGAACCATCAGCAGCGGGACGAGGCCGACTCGCTTCTCGGTCGCGCGGTGGAGATCTGGCGGAGCGCCGCGGGGCCGGTGGACTCGGTCGCGTTCGCGACGGGACTCCACAATCTGGCCGGATTGAGGCGGCGCCAGGCCCGCTACGACGAGGCCGGCGCGCTCTATCGCGAGGCGCTCGACCTCTACCACCGTGTTCACGGAGCGATCCATCCCGACGTGGCCCGCACGCTCAACACCATGGGGGGCAACGAGGAGTTCGCGGGGCGGTTCGCCGCGGCCGAGCGCCATTATCGTGACGCGCTCGCCATGCAGAGGGGGCTGCTCGGTGATCGTCATCGCGATGTCGGAACCACGCTGAACAATCTCGCGGGCGTGCTGCGGAAGCAGGGCCGCCACGGCGAGGCCGACTCGCTGTTCCGGGAAGCCGGCCTCGTGTATCGCGCGTCGCTGGGCAACGACCACCCGTGGCTCGCGATCCTGCTCACGAACCATGCCGCCGCCCTCGAGGGGATGCGGGCATGGGGTCGCATGGGCCGCGTGCTCGATGAGGCCGAGCGGATGGCCCGCCGGCACCTCCCGCCGGGGCACGCCCAGCATCAGGTGCTCGCGAGCCTGCGCGGGGCCTGGCTGGCCGCGAACGGGCGCCGCGAAGAAGCCGAGCCCATGCTGGTCGCGAGCCTGCGAGCGCTCGCCGACTCCCTCGGAGCCGAGCATACGAACGTGCGCGATGCGCAGCGGCGCCTCGGCGCGCTGCGGGGCACGCGATGACCGGCGGGCCGCCGGGGGGCTCGGAGTCCACGGACCGGCTGTTCGAGCAGGTCTATGACCGGCTGCGCGCGCTCGCCTCGGGCGCACTGCGGGGCGAGCGGGCAGGGCACACGCTCCAGACCACCGGGCTGGTGCACGAGGCCTATCTGAAGCTCGCGGACGACGGCATCGTCTGGAAGGACCGTGCGCACTTCTTCGGAATCGCCGCACGCGCCATGCGGCAGATCCTCGTGGATCATGCCCGGCGCCGCGGGCGCCAGAAGCGCGGCGGCGAGTGGCAGCGGACCACGCTGGACGCCTCGATCCTCGAAGGCCTGCCGGGCTCGACCGTCGAAGTCCTCGACGTGCACCGGGCACTCGAGAAGCTGGCCGCCGAACACCCCGACCTCGAACAGATCGTCGAGTGGCGCTTCTTCGCCGGGCTGGAGAACCGCGAGATTGCCGAGATCTCGGGCGTGAGCGAACGCACCATCGAGCGGCATTGGCGCTTCGCCCGCGCGTGGCTCCTGCGCGAGATCGAGCCCGAAGCCCGCGCGTGACCCCCAGTCCGCCAGGGGCGGCGATGCCGGCGCCGCACGGGCCCGGAGACGCGCGCCCGGCGACCCGCTAGACTCCCGGTTCGCAAGGGAGAGCCCATGTCCGACCGCCTCATCATCGTCGACGCCTACAACGTCATCCATCGTTCGGCGCACCTGCGTCCGGGCAAGGACCGCACGCTCAAGGAGTCGCGCGACAAGCTCATCAACCTGCTCGCCTGGACCATGGGCGGAGAGCAGGCGCGCTTCATCGTGGTGTTCGACGGCTCCGAGGTGATGGGGCGCGACGAGTCCTCGGGGCGCGTGCAGGTGCGCTACTCGAAGCCGCCCGAGAAGGCGGACGACCTCATCCGGCGGCTGGTCGAGGACCAGGTGGATCGCGTGGACCAGTTGACCGTGGTCACCTCCGACATCGAGGTCGCCCGCCACGCCCGTGCCCAGGGGGCCGAGATCTCGCTCTCGGATCTCTTCCTCGCCAGCGCGCTGGGGCCGGTCAAGGACGAGATCCCGGGTGAGGAGAAGCCGGCCACGCTCTCCAAGGCCGAACTGCAGCAGTGGGCCGAGCTGTTCTCACGGCGCAAGCCGGCGGCGGACGAGGACGAGGACGAGCCGGTTCATTGACATGAACCCGACGTCCCAGCCGGGGCGCGCGCGCGTAGAGGGAGCGGGAGGGACCATGAACCGGACCGTCACAGGACTGCACCGCCTCGCCGGCACGCTCGTGCTGCTCGCGTCACTCACGATGCCGGCGGCGGCTGCCACGCCCGCCGCGACCAAGCCCGCGGCTGCGAAGCCGCGCGTCACCGCCACCGCCACGTTCGCCATGGGCTGCTTCTGGTGCGCCGAGACCGCCTACGAGGGGCAGCCGGGCGTTCTCTCGGCCGTCTCGGGCTATACCGGCGGCGCCGAGAAGAACCCCACGTACGAGCAGGTCGCCAACCACCGGACGACCCACTACGAGGCGCTCCAGGTCACCTACGATCCTGCGAAGACCACCTACGAGGCGCTGCTCGACCTGTTCTGGCACAACATCGACCCCACCCAGGGCGACGGCCAGTTCTGCGACCGCGGCCAGCAGTATCGCTCGGCGGTCTTCTACGCGGACGAAGCGCAGCGCCGGGCCGCGCTGGCGTCCAAGGCGGCCATCGAGAAGAGCGGCGTGCTCAGGAAGCCGATCGTCACCGCGATCCTGCCGGCCGCCACGTTCTGGCCCGCCGAGGACTACCACCAGGACTTCTACAAGAAGAGCCCGCGGCGCTACCAGAGCTACCGTGCCGGCTGCGGCCGCGACGCGCGGCTCAAGGCGCTGTGGGGCGACAAGGCGGGCAAGCCGCTGGTGCACTGATCGAGGCCGTGGGGAAACACGCAAGCGGGCGGCCCGCCGTGGAGGCGGACCGCCCGTTCGCGTGTCGCGGCATTCAGCGGCCGGCGGTGGGGCTCACTCGCCGTCGCCGATGGTGCGGTCGGCCGGGCGCACGGCGAACGGCAGGATCCACGCGTTCGAGTCGTAGGGCTCGGTGTCGTCGAACAGCGTGCCACGGCTGAGCGCGTTGACGCCGAAGTGGCGAAGCCCCGCGAAGTCGCCGGTCGTCCAGCGGATGCTGTGCGTGCCGTCACCGTTGTTGTGGAACCGGGCGCGCAGGTCGTGGCGGTAGAGCAGCACGGTGTCGTCGGCGCGGCCGGTGGTCACCGTCAGCACCAGCGGCGTGGCGGGGCTGACGAAGATCAGGTGGCGCAGGCGGTGCAGCTCGAGCGGATCGGTGATGGTCGTGTCCACGGCGCCCGACTGCAGCCGGATGCTCTGGATCGCGGTCACGGCAGGCTCCGAGGTGACCTCGACGCCCGACGTGCCCACCAGCCGCCAGCGGTAGCGCACGCTGTCGGCGCCGGCGCCGGGCAGCTCCGCCGGCACGCGCACGCGCTGCAGCGCGAGGCGCCGCACCCAGCGATCGTCGATCGGCTTGCGGACCTCGCCACGCGTGGTGTCGTCCTCACTGATCTGCGCGTAGACGATGTGCAGGTCGCCCTGGAAGCGCTTGTGGATGGTGACGAGCGCCATGGTGGGCCGGCCGGTGTCGTCGGGTGCGCGCCACTCGATGTCGATGCGGCGCGACACCTCGTCGATCCGGCGGGCCCAGCGCAGCGGTCGGATCGCGGCGAGCGCGCCCTCGGGCGAGTCGTTCACCGACATCTCGGCGTCGCTCGTGTGCACGTCCTCGGCCGTGTACTCGGGGCTGTCGGCCACCACGGCGGCGACCTCGGCCTGATCGGCGGCGCTGGGCCCCGTGGAGGCGGACGGTGTGAGGGACTCGGACGACTTGCCGCAGCCGGTGAGCGACCCGGCGGCGAGCGCGAGCAGTGCGAGGAGCAGCAGGGACTTCTTCATCGGAGCCTCCGTGGAGCGGTCCCGGTGGACGGGCCGCGGTTCTGGCCAGGGCATGGCAGCAGGATCGCAGGAACAGGAGTGCAGTCGTTGTGCCATCGTCAGTGATGGCGTAACGCGTTGCGGGCCAACGACACGCCCGCCTGCACCCGCTCCCGGTGTACGCGCCGGGGCATTCGCATGCGGCCCGGTGTGTACGGGCAGGTACGCTCATGGGGCCGTGGCCACGCCATTCCCGCCCCTTCGCAGAGGAGCCCGCCCTGTCCGCACGCCGCCTGCCTCTCATCCTGCTGTCGCTCACGGCGACCCTGAGCGGGCCGCCGGCCGCCGCATGGCCGGCCGCCGAGCGCGCGCGGCGCGAAGAGGTCCGGGCCGAGGC